>CAZZWW010000083.1:7891-9799 GCA_964657815.1 Vulcanimicrobiota bacterium
GTCACGTCGTCGTCGCCGGGAATCTCCTGCTCGGGCGTGGCCTCCAGGCATGCCGGTGCGCGGCCGAGGATTTGCGCGAGGGCCGATCGGTCGCCGGCCGCGCAGACCTGGCCGATGTAGGAGCGGTCCGACGTCCCGAAGTTCGGGATGCCGCAAGACCGCGCCATCACGCGTTCCGCGCGCGTCCATAGGGTCCCGATGGTCGCGGCGACCTCGGGCCGCTGCAGGCCGCTCCACGTCTCGGGCTCGCTCGTCCTCGCCATGTCGGCGTAGGCGGCAAGGAAGGCCATCATCGCCGCCAAGCCGTCCCGATGATCGACGGCGGTATCAGGGGTACTCAGAAACCTGAGATCGACGGCCGCGTCGAGGTCGTGCGAATAGGCGTTGAATTCGTCGAGCAGGTACAGGAAGTCGGTCGAAGAACTGGCCTTGCCCCGGCTCAGATAGATCGCGGTGAAATCGTCGGGCGAGAACCTGTCCGCGATCCGGTAGGGCGGGAAGAAGTCGGACACCTCGTGCGGTCGCCGGACCGCGCCGCCGCCGACGAGCGGAAAGGCGTCGGTCTCGCCGGCGATGAAATGCGTTGACTCGTGGACCGCGGTCGGGAGGTCATATTGCGAGGCGCCGCAGTCGATCCAGTTCCGGAAGGAGTCGCCCCCGCCGGCCTGTGCGTAGACCGCGAAGCCGCCGGGAGACGCAGCGCGGAGGGACGCGATCGCCTTCGGGCGGCAGCTCAGGTCCGGCGCAGCGAGCGCCGATCCGACCGGCAGGCCGATCAGCACTGCGACGAGGCCTTGCACCAGCAGACGCACGCCACGCCCCCTTGTCCTTCTTGTCGCATTCTCTTCGAAGTCGCCTAATATCGGGTGAAGTGCGCAGCGGATGTCGCTTCAGGCTGCGGCTCGCGGTCGGACGGCACCGCATTTCATGGCTCAAGACGGGACGAACGATGAGACTGTACGGCATGGGCGCGTCCGGCAATTGCTGGAAGGCGGCCCAGATCCTGAAGCTGGCGGGCCAGCCGTTCGAATGGATCGAGACCGACCCCAACCTCGGCGCGACGCGGACACCCGAGTTCCTGGCGATCAACCCGAACGGCAAGGTGCCCACCCTCGTGCTCGACGACGGCGCCGCGATCACGGAGAGCAACCCGATCCTGCTGCATGTCGCCGAAGGGACGTCTTGGTGTCCCGCGCCCGGCCTGACGCGGACCCGGGTGCACGAATGGTTGTTTTTCGAACAATACAGCCACGAGCCCTACATCGCGGTGGCACGGGCGCTAATCGCGGTGCGACGCGTCGCGCACCTGCATACGGATCGTCTCGTCGATTGCATGGCGAACGGCGCGAAGGCGCTCGACGTCATGGAACGCAGGCTCGAGCGGAACGACTGGCTCGCGGGCAAGAACCCGACGATCGCCGACCTGGCACTCTTCGCCTACACCCACCGTGCGGACGAAGGTGGCTTCGACCTCGCCAACTGGCCGAGCGTGACGGCCTGGATCGCGCGGACGGCCGTGGTGCCGGGTCTCGAGACGATGCCGCGTTTGGTGCCGGCCTGAAGGTGCGCGCCGGTGCGACCCGGCGCGCTTCTATCTCAGACTCCCAGCACCTTGGCGTGATGCGTGAAGTGATCCTGCATGAACGTCTGCATGAAATAGTAGGAGTGGTCGTAACCCGCCTGCATTCGCAGCTTCAGCGCCTGTCCGGACTGCTTGCAGGCCTCCTCGAAGAGGTGCGGGTGCAGCTCGCCTTCGAGGAACTGGTCGCCGGTTCCCTGATCGATCAGGATGTGCGACGTCTTTTTGCCGGCCTTGACCAGCTCGGTCGCGTCCCATTCCTTCCAGGTCGCCTGGTCCGGCCCGAGGTAGTTGCCGAGCGCCTTCTCGCCCCAGGGGCAGGAAGACGG
>CAZZWW010000084.1:0-9727 GCA_964657815.1 Vulcanimicrobiota bacterium
AGACGACGACATCACCCATGTCGA
The DNA here is from genome assembly GCA_964657815.1 of Vulcanimicrobiota bacterium. GTDB lineage: Bacteria > Pseudomonadota > Alphaproteobacteria > Rhizobiales > Beijerinckiaceae > RH-AL1. The sequence goes on from CAZZWW010000084.1 coordinate 25, forward strand.
GGGGAAGATCGCCCCGGTGAACGACATCGAGACGATCGAGACCGAGCTGATGCTGGCCGACCTCGACAGCTTGGAGAAGCGCGTCCCGGCCCTGGAGAAGAAGGCCAAGACCGGCGGCGACAAGGAGGCCAAGGAGCTGCTCGACCTGATGACGCGCTGCCTCGTGCTGCTGCGCGAGGGCAAGCCGGCGCGCATGGTCGAGGTCAAGGCCGACGAGCGCAAGAGCTTCCTCGGGCTCGGCCTGCTGTCCTCCAAGCCGGTGCTCTACGTCTGCAACGTCGAGGAGGCCTCCGCCGACGCGGGCAATGCGTTCTCCGCCGCCGTCGCCGCGCGCGCCAAGGAGGAGGGCGCGGTGGCGGTCGTCGTCTCGGCGCGCATCGAGAGCGAGATCGCGGTGATGCCCGCCGAGGAGCAGGCCGAGTACCTCGAGGCGGTCGGCCTGGCCGAGCCCGGCCTCAACCGCGTGATCCGCGCCGGCTACGGGCTGCTGCACCTCATCACCTACTTCACCGTGGGGCCGAAGGAGACACGCGCCTGGACCATCAGCCGGGGCACCAAGGGCCCGGCGGCGGCGGGCGTGATCCACACCGACTTCGAGAAGGGCTACATCCGTGCCGAGACCGTGGCCTACGACGATTACGAGGCCGGCGCGCGCGAGGCCGGCAAGTTCCGGCTCGAAGGCAAGGAGTACGTCGTGGCCGATGGCGACGTGCTGCACTTCCGCTTCGCCAACTGACGGCGGCTCTGGACGCGTTCGCCTCGGCGCATGAAGGGTGGGCATGGCGAACGAGGCGGAGTTCGACACGATCGACCGGCAGATCGAGGCGCTGCAGGAGCGCCTCGAGAGCTGCCGTCAGGCCATGGCGCTGTCGCGCGCGGCGGTGGTCGTGTCCCTCCTGACCCTCGCCCTCGTGCTGACGGTGGCCGGCAACTGGCGGACGCCCGCGGTGGTGTTCTCCGCCATCGCCGCGGCGATCGGCGGTACGGTCTGGCTCGGTGCCAGCCGCACCTCTCGCGACGAGACGGCGGAGAAGCTCGCCGCGCTCGACCGCACCAAGGCCCGGATGATCGACGAGGTCGCGGCCCGCAACGGCTGGCGCGATCTGACTCCGTCGGTGCACTGAGGTCAGCGCACCAACGCATCCTCGCCGCGAGGTGCAGCCTTGGTGCCCTCCGGCCGCTTGAAGACCGCCCGAGGGTTGTTGGGGGAGCCGGGCGGCCCGGCCTCGCCTGCCGGCAGGCCGCTGTTGATGGCGCGCTGGTGCCCGGCGCCACCCGCTCCAGCCCCGCCGCCGGCGGCTTGAGCCGGGGATGCGAGCGCCGCGATTGCCGCGATGGCGACCAGACGCCTCATCGCGCCCCGCCGTGCTGCTCGACCCTGTACTTGCGCTTGTAGGTGCTCGGCACGAGGCTCTGGTGATGCCTGCGGCGCGCGATCGGCGGGTTGCCTTGCGAGAACTCGCCGGTGGCCTGCGGATAGGGGTCGCGCATGATCGTCTGCGGGCCACCAAGCCGGCTCGGCTCGGGGTCGAGCGGCTGGGCGCCGGTGACCCCACTGGGGTAGGGCGAGGGGATGAGGGATTGGCCCTGCGCCTGGGCGGCAGCGGGGACGGCGAGGAGGGCGCAGAGAGCCAGGACGGTTCGCATGATGGAGAACGTCGGGTGCCGTTGGCGGTGGACAAGGTCGGGCGAGGTCGATTGACGGACCTGCCGCACCTCCATAGGTGACGTGGCACACCTTTCGGATAGAGCCCGCCGCCTCCGCATGCCCGCGCGGGCCGGCGGAGCGCAGGACGCGAACCCATGAGCGACATACCCGGCTGGAGCGAGCGCAAGGTCACGGCGGTGCTCGTGCTGGCGGACGGCACGGTGCTGGAAGGCGAGGGCTATGGCGCCACCGGCGAGGCCGTCGGCGAGCTCTGCTTCAACACCGCCATGACCGGCTACCAGGAGATCCTGACCGATCCCTCCTACAACGGGCAGATCGTCACCTTCACCTTTCCCCATGTCGGCAACGTCGGGGCCAATGAGCAGGACGTCGAGTCGATCATCGCCTCGTCCGAGGCCAACGCCGTGGGACTGGTGACGCTGGCGCCGGTGACGGGCCCGTCCAACCATCGCTCCACGCTGCATTTCGACGAATGGCTGCGCCGCCGCGGCATCGTCGGGATCTGCGGCCTCGACACGCGGGCGCTCACCGCGCTGATGCGCGACGCCGGCGTGCCCAACGCCGTCGTCGCCCACGATCCCGAGGGACGCTTCGATCTCGATGCGCTGAAGGCGCGTGCCGCCGGCTGGAGCGGCCTCGTCGGTCTCGATCTCGTGCCCAAGGTCACGACGCCCGAGCGCTTCGACTGGGAGGAGGGCACCTGGACCGACGCGGGCTATCCCAAGCCCGCCGATGGGCGCTTCAAGGTGGTGGCGATCGACTACGGCGTGAAGCGCAATATCCTGCGCCTGCTCGCCGACGTCGGCTGCACGGTCACCGTGGTGCCCTCGAGCGCCACCGCGCAGGACATCCTCGCGATGAAGCCGGACGGCGTAATGATCGCCAACGGTCCCGGCGACCCTGCCGCAACCGGCGACTACGCCGTGCCGGTCATCAAGGCGCTGCTCGAAGCCAGGGTGCCGACCTTCGGCATCTGCCTCGGCCACCAATTGCTGGCGCTGGCCGTCGGCGGCAAGACGGCCAAGATGCGCCAGGGCCACCACGGTGCCAATCATCCGGTGATGGATTTCACCACCAACAAGGTCGAGATCGTCTCGATGAACCACGGATTCTCGGTCGATCGGGAGAGCCTGCCGGCGAACGCGCGCGAGACGCACAAGAGCCTGTTCGACGGCACCAATTGCGGGCTGGAGCTCACAGACCGCCCGGCCTTTTCGGTGCAGCACCACCCCGAGGCCTCGCCCGGACCCAAGGACAGCCACTATCTGTTCCGCAGGTTCGCCGAGCTGATGGAGACGAGCAGGGCGGCTCGGTAATCAGGCCATACTCGCTCGGATTTTACGGAGGCAAACCGCGAAGCGGGTTCTGCTCGCAGCGAGCCTTACGAAACAAAAGCAGGAAGTGTTCCGATGTAGAGATCGAGTGCTCTCAGCCGATCGGGCTCCGGGTCTTGCTGTCCACATGGACCTCTGACAATCGGCTGCAGGCCGCGCTCGTTCGCCATCTTCGACAGCAATCTCCCTGCTTGCAAGATCGAACCTATCCGCTCGCTCGCCTCGTTTTGGCGTAACATCGCTGTCCTCAGGCGGTCCAAACCAAAACAATATAACTTCCTGAACATGATCGCTGCCACCAAGGATGTGTGATAATTGCAAAACCACGTATGCTCGGCTCCAGCGTACAGGTTGTCGTCAATTAGATCGGGCCCGCGAACGTAACCGCTCGACTCGACTTCGATGATGGCACGGAGAATTGCGTGCAACGCCTCGTCAGACAATTCGAGGCCGAGGACAAGCTGGCAAATAATCAACTCGAGGGAAATATCGAGATTTCCTTCGCTGACGAAGCGGCAGATGCCGAAATCCAAGCATTGCTTGAGACTGGCGCTGCAGATATCGTTATTTCTTGAGTGATCCATATCGAGTTTTGTAAAATAAAATATGTTGTGTGTGAAAGAATAGTAATCTTTTAGATCGTTCCAGCCGGCGTGGGGCTGGAAAGCGCCATTGCTTTGTTCGAAGATCGACTGGAAGTCCTCTGGGTTAGCCTTTTCTTTGTCCAACCACCAAAGGCAATAAAGGGCATCGAGCATCCGATGTGGCAGCCGTTCGGTCGATCGATACAAAGAGCTTGTGAGAACGGAGATTGCGTAATCCCGCAATTCGTCCCATAACGGCACATTATATTCTACCATGAATATAATCGGATAAACGTACAGCAATATCTCGCCTGGTGATGAAAGCACCTGAGACAAATAGGTCTTGTTGGAGCAAACGCGTTTCGCAAAATCGACGAGCCCGGGACGCGCGGGCACCTCGTCCTGCGTATCTTTGCAGATTAGAATGTATAAGCAGAGTTCGTCGAAGGCTTTTAGTTTATAGAACGCGATCGTATCGTCTCGGCCACGACTTTCGACAGGATCGAAGAAGTCGAGATTGGATATGAACCAATCGTCGAGGTGGTTCACACATTTGACCACCTTGAGTTTTTGAGCGGAAGAAACGCCACTAGGCATCGCACCTGCTCCAAGCGTCTAAAGCTTAAGTGCGGTTGCGAGCTCCTGCACGGTGCTATCTTCCGTAAGATGCTTGCCGCCGACCACAATCGTTTTGGCAGTTTCTTCCTTCCGGCCACCCTTGCAAACAATAGCGTAGTCGCTCCATGCGACGACAGTGCCGTCGGGAGTAATGTGTCCTGCTTTCTTTAGCGGAGTCTTATCCGTTTTCAATTGGGCGATCAAAGCTTTTACTTCTTCCGATTTCGCGTTGGACATGCGTGCCTCCCTATGTAGCGCCGCCAATGCCGTCACCTATTTAAATTCGTGATGATTACTTGGCGAGACATAGTCTTACCCTAGGTGACGTCGATGAAATTGTCAAACAGACTATAGTATTATATTCGGATTTGGAACTGAAGCCCAATAGCCTCGTGGTACCGGTATGCTCGGCTTTGTCAGCCCGCCACCCGCAGTACGATCACCAGCAGCACGAAGACGACGATCGAGACCAGCGTCGTCAAACCGGCCTTCATCCAAAGGCGCGGCGCCGTCGGCGCGCCGGGCTCCGTGCCCGGCGTGACGTCGCCGGTCTCATGCTGCGAGCGCACGCCGATCGGCAGTACGGCGAAGAGCACGGTGAACCAGATCGTCAGGAACACCGCGAAGGCCAGGGCGGCGGGGATGGGGAGCAGGCTCATGGCCTCTTCTCCGCCGCTCGCGTAGCCGACGCAAGGCGCTTTGTGGCGCGCCGGCCACGCCGCTCTGGAAAGGGCGTTCGGCCGATTGCAACCTTTCTTCGTCTCGGGAGAATGCAGCGCTGCTTCGCGTAGGAACCTCGAGCGATGATCCGACGACTTGCCGTCTCGACGGCCCTGGCTGCCAGCCTTCTCGCCTGCGGCCTCGCTCCGGCCCGTGCCGACCTCTTCGACTTCCTCCAGCCGATGTTCGGCGGCACGCCGGCCGGCACGGTCGCGCCGCCGCGCGAGGTGGTGCCTTACGCCGGACGCGAGCGGCCGGGCACGATCATCATCTCCACGGCGGAGCGCCGGCTCTACCTCGTCGAGCCGGGTGGCCAGGCGATGCGCTACGGCGTCGGCGTCGGCCGCAAGGGCTTCACCTGGGGCGGCGTCCAGACCATAACCCGCAAGGCCGAGTGGCCGGGATGGACCCCGCCGCCCCAGATGATCAAGCGCCGCCCCGACCTGCCGCGATACATGAAGGGCGGCATCGACAATCCGCTGGGCGCCCGCGCGATGTATCTCGGCGGCTCGATGTACCGCATCCACGGCTCCAACGAGCCGGACACGATCGGCCAGGCGGTCTCCTCGGGCTGCATCCGCATGACCAATGCCGACGTCGCCGACCTCTACGAGCGGGTCCGTGTCGGCACCAAGGTCATCGTCCAGCGCTGAGGCGTTGCCGGAGTGACGCCGAGCGTCACCCGCCAACGGCGGCGAACACGCGTCACGCCGACGACGTCGGCGCCGGCACGATCCGCATCGGCGCCGAGGTCCGGCTCGGCGCGTAAGCGCGGCGCTGTCGAAGCGATGTCACCGAACGGCGACATGGGGGGGGGACACACCCCCTCGCGACGGGACATGCGCGTTTTGCGGCGCGGATGCGGCGCGCGTCGTCGTCCCGATGGGATGAGAATGACCGAGAAAGTGGCTGGTTCCTCTCTGGCGAACTCTCGCGGCGATCCTCCTCCCGGAAGCCCCCGGCCCGACTTCGCTCCCCCGGGGTCGGGCCGTTCCCGTGTCGGTGGCACGTCAGCGAGCGGCTCGGGCCTCGGGGCAGGGGATGCCGCCGCAGGCGCGATGCTCGGCCGACCAGCGCGTGTCCGGCAGATCGATGGCGATGCTCGGAGCGTCCGCCAAGGCATCCGGCCGTAGGCTGACGCGGTAGCGCCCGGCCGAGACGTGCCAGCCGTGGACGCCGGCGTCGTAATGCGCCAGCAGACGCGGATCGGCCGAGACGGTGACCCTGCGGCTTTCGCCGGCCGACAATTCCACGCGCTTCCAGCCGACCAGCCGGCGGACCATGCCGTCGGCTTCGAGGTAGAGCTGCGCCACGTCACTGCCGGCGCGCTCGCCGATGTCACGCACGTCGAACGACAAGGCGAGCGTTCCCGGGCCGGCCGTGGCGGTGAGATTGTCATGCGCGAAGCGCGTGTAGCTCAGCCCGTGGCCGAAGGCGAAGAGCGGTCTGCGATGCTCGCGCAGGAACCACTTGTAGCCGACGTCGGCGCCCTCGATGTCGTAGTCCACGTCGAACCACGGCCCCCTGGGCGTCTCCTCGGCGTTGTTGGCCGTGGTCTCGTGGTCGGGCAGCGTCGGGCGCGGCAACTGCGACTCCGTGGTCGGAAAGGTGAGGGGCAGCCGACCCGACGGATCGACACGTCCCGTCAGCACGTCCGCGATCGCTCGACCGCCACGGTCGCCAGGATACCAGGCCTCGAGCACCGCCGGCACGGCCGCCAGCCACGGCATCGTGACCGCGCCGCCGGTCTGCAGCACCACGACCGTTCGCGGATTGGCGGCGGCCACGGCGGCGATCAGCGCGTCCTGCCCGTGCGGCAAGGCGAGCGTGTCGTGGTCGAGCGATTCGTTGGACCATTGCTCGGCAACCAGCACGACGACGTCGGCGTCTCGCGCGGCGCGGAGCGCGGCATCGACGTCGGAGCCATCGGCGAAGTCGACGGCCGTGTCCGGAAGACGCTCCCGCAACGCGGCGAGCGGCGACGACGGATCATAGAGTTTGGGCTGGCCGAAGAACATGCGCTTGGGCTCTCCGTCGGCGCGGATGGCACCCTGCGGCACCACCTGCGAGGAGCCACCGCCGGAGAGCACGCCCCTGTCGGCCATGCGTCCGATGAGGAGGACGCGCTTGAGGCCGGGCGTAAGCGGCAGCATGCCGCCGTCGTTCTTGAGGAGCACCATAGCCTCGCTTGCCGCACGCTGCGACAAGGCGGCGTGCGCCTCGCGGTCGGTGATGGCGCCGCGGCGCGGGGGATCGTCGAGGAGGCCCACCGCGATACGCGCGGCGAGCTGGCGGCGCAGCATGTCGTCGATCCGCGCCTCCTGCACGCGGCCCTCGCGCACCGCCGCCGCCAACGGCACGCCGAAAAAGACCGCGCGGTCGTTCTCCTCGCCGGATTCCTGGTCGAGGCCGGCAAGCGCCGCATCGACGGTCGAATGCACGCCGCCCCAATCCGACAGGACCCAGCCGGGGAAGCGCCAGTCGCCCTTGAGGATGTCGGTCAGCAGGTGCCCGTTCTGCGACGCCCAGGTGCCGTCGATACGGTTGTAGCTCGTCATCACCGCACCGGGACGGCCGGCCTCCAGCGCCATCTCGAAGGCGAGAAGGTCGCTCTCGCGCGCCGCAGCCTCGCCGAGGCGGGCGTTGTACATGACGCGGCCGTTCTCCTGGTCGTTGAGGGCGAAATGCTTCTGCGTGCAGACGACCTTGGCGCTCTGCACGCCGCGGATGTCGGCGCCGGCGATGACGCCGGTCAGCAGCGGGTCCTCGGAGACATATTCGAAGTTGCGGCCGCCGCGCGGCTCGCGGATCAGGTTGGCGCCGCCGCCGAGCACCACGCCCAGCCCGCGCGCGCGCGCCTCGGCGCCGATCGCGGCGCCCACCTGCTCCGCCAGACCGGGGTCGAAGGTGGCGCCCAGCGCCGGGCCCGATGGCATCGCGGTAGGGTCGAAATGCACGTTGGCGGGATCGGCGATGCCGAGGCCGGCGTCGGTCTCCTCCAGCGGCGGAATGCCCAGGCGCGGCACGCCCGGCGCGACGCCGGCCGACATCAGGGCGTCCGGCGGGGCCGGCTTTCCGCCGGTCGGCGTGCCGAAGCGCGTGTGGAGGAGCGAGATCTTCTCGTCGAGGGTCATCTCGGCGACAAGGCGCGCGGCCCGCTCGGCGGCGGAGGCCTTTATCGTTGCCAGATCGGCGGGAGCGGCAGGCACCGTCGGGGCGGCGAGGCCTGCGGCAAACAACACAGCGACAAACGCCGAGGCCCTCGCGGACCTCGGCGTCGTCGACACGACCTGACGTTCGGCTTGTTCTGGCGGAATGCGGAACTCAGCTCTTGAGGTGAGCCGCGAGGTGCTTGTTCATCTCGAACATCGTCACCTTGTCCTTGCCGAAGACTTTCTTGAGCTTGTCGTCGGCGAGAATTTCGCGCTTGTTGGCCTCGTTCTGCAATTTATGCTTCTTGATGTATTCCCAGACCTTGCTGACCACGACGGTGCGCGCCAGCGGCTCCTTGCCGACGACCTCGGCCAGCTCGGGCGACGGCGTCAACGGCTTGGAGAAGGCGCTCGGCGGCTGACCAGCCGGCTTGGCCTTCGGCTTCGCGGCGACCTTCGGCGAAGCCTTTGTGTGTTCCTTGGCCGTCGACGTTCCCTTGGGCGCCGCCTTCTTGGTCGCTTCCTTCGTCATCCAAGTCTCCCGATCCGGTCGAAAGTGCCGGCCGTCACACGGGCCGCGCTCCCGCTGCGGATCAGACGAAGCCCAAGGGCGAGCCGCCGTCAAGCGAGACGCGGCGCGAGAGCGATATCCGCCCACGAAAATCGACCGATCGGGACGTTTTTTGCCCCTCAGGAGGGTGTGCGGACGGCAAGTCGGGCCGCCGCCACGAGCATCGCCGTCTCGCGATCGGCGTCGCCGTCGATTCGACCCGGGCGCCATCGGCGCTGGAAGGCGCGGACGGCGGCACGCGTGGTGTCGTCCACCATGCCCGTTGCAGGACACTCGTAGCCGATCGTCGCGAGCGCGGTCTGAAGCTCGCCCGGCGAGGCGGGCAAGACCGCTCCGGGTGCCGGGCACACGCTCATCGCGAGGCCGGCGTCCATCAGCGCGTGCCATGGGAAGAGCTCGCCGGGGTCTTCCTTGCGTTGCGGGGCGATGTCGGAATGGCCGAGCACGCGGGCTGGCGCGACAGCGTGCCGAGCGCAGATGTCGCGCACCAGCTCGACCACCGCGGCGGCCTGGGCGGCAGGATAGGGCGGTAGGCCGAAGGCGTGGCCGCCGTTGACGATTTCGATGCCGACCGACACCGCGTTCATGTCGCGCTCGCCGGCCCAGAACGAGCGGCCGGCGTGCCAGGCGCGGTCGGCCTCGGCGACGAGCTGATCGATGCGCCCGTCCTCCCAGACGAGATAATGCGCCGACACCTCGGACGCGCCGTCGAGCAGGCGGTCGAGCGCCGCCGGCCCCGAGGCCATGCCGGTGTAGTGCAGGATCAGCGAGTCGACCGCTCGTCCTCGCCGGTCGCCGAAGTTAGGCGACGGCAGCACGCGGCCGACCAACCGGCTGTCAGGTTCAGTAAGCGTAGCGGACCCGGCAGTAGGTGCGCCCGTAGGGATCCTCGGCGAACTCGGCGCAGCGGCCTGGCGGCGGCGGCGGCGGGGCGTAGACGTAGCGCGGCGGAGGCGGCGGCACCGTGTTGGCCCCGACGAGCGCGCCCGTTCCACCGCCGAGCAGCGCGCCGGCGATCACCGCGCCGGGGCCGCCGCCCGCCGCGCTGGCGATGG
>CAZZWW010000085.1:0-8418 GCA_964657815.1 Vulcanimicrobiota bacterium
CAGGTCGCGCGCGGGACGGTTCGGCCCCAAGGCATGCGCGGCGATGCGGATGGGCATGACCTCGTGCGGGCGGGGATGCTGGCGGAGGTCCAACGTGCGATGGCCGAGCCAGCGGATCGGCCGAAACGCGCCGGACGAGGTGACGGCGAGGTCGCCGATGCGCAGGTCCTCCACTGCGGCGTCCGCGCTCGCGCCGCCGCGTGCGATGCGGATTCGCGTGCCCGAGGCGAAGCAGACGGCCTCCGTCACTTGTGCGATCAAAGCCCCGCTCGAGTTCGAGTAGGAGGTGCCCCCAAACTCCTCGTACTCACCAGCGGCTCCCGTGCCGGTAGCGCCAGACGTGAAATCGATTTTCGCCATCGACCCACTGCTGGCGGACAACGTGATCCAATATCGTGTTCCCGAAGCCAGAGCGGGACCGTTCGAAAGGGGGAGATCGACGAGCGACGCGGTGCCATCGGCATTGAGCTGCGAATCGTTGATCGTGCCGAGATTTGCGAGCAGCGTATTGGGCAGGTTCGAGCTCGGTAGGTTGCTGTACAATTGAACCGAAACGGAGCCTCCATCTGTCGACGCGGTGGCATCCCTCAGCTCCAGCTTGAGGTCGGCCAAGGACCCTGAAGCGATGGACGAAGATGTGAACGAGAAGCCTTCTCCCTTTTCCTGATTGATCGTCCCGGTGCTCGAATTGGTGGCGGACGGCTGAGCCGTGGTGTCGTACACCGTCGTTTGCGAGACGACATTCGAAGAAAAAACGATGCGCCCGTTGCCGCCGTTCTCGCCGGCCACCGTCTGGCTCGACATCGGCGTGCCGGAATCGTACGACCCACCGCCGGTTCCGGGTCCAGCTGTGGATCCGCCGGTGCCGCCGCTGTAGCCGCCACCGCCACCGCCACCGTCGTTGCCGCCGCCGCCGCCGCCGAAGCCGCCGGTGCCGCCCGTTTTGTAGCCGTAGCCGCCTGCGTAAGCGCCGGTTCTGTTCTTGCCGCCGATTGTCGGATTGTTACCAGTGCCTTTCTGGCCGTTACTATTGTAACCCGAGCCACCCGCGCCAGAGTAACTCTCCGTCCCGGAGGCTCCGCCTTGGCCGGCGCCGCGTGTACCGACGCTTTTTGTCGTCTCGCCGATGCCGCCTTGCTTGGAACCGCTCGCGCCGCCACCGCCTGCGGCGACCAAGAGCGGCTGATACTTGCCGCCGATGTTGGCGAGCACGAAGCTGCCCCCACCGCCGCCGCCGGAATAATTGCCGCCATAGCCACCTTGACCACCGACGACAATTTCCAGCTTCTCGCCCGCCGTCAGATGGACCGTGCCGCCGACCTCGGCGCCGTATCCGCCCGCCGCCTTGCTGTCACCACCGCCCTGGGCGCCATACGCGACGATGTCGTAGTCGCCCGTCGTGCCGACCGTCACGAACAGGGGCCCGCCGGTGAATTTATAGGTGCCCATGTCGACAGCCCCCGACCGATATGATTCTCATCTAGGGGCGGCACGGCTTCGGACGCATCAACCGAACGGATGAGCTCCCGCACCGCGACTCTTAGACTTTGGTTTACGCGCCTAGTCTTCCCGAGCGGCCAACTTTACCAAATCGCTCTGGCGGCTGGTCCCGGTCTTCTGGAAGATGTGGTGGAGGTGCGTCTTCACCGTCGCCTGGGACGAACCCAGCAATTCGGCGATCGCCTTCACGCCGCTGACCTTCATAAAGGCGTCGAACACGCGCAACTCGCTGGCCGTGAACCTGTACTGTTTGGCGATGGCCTCGAGCCGCGTCGGCTGGCACGGTGACGTCTTGCGCACCAGCACCATGGCGACGGCGTGATGCCCGTTCCGCGTCTTCGCCCTGGCACTCGTGCCGAGCGGCAGGACGTGGGCGGACCAACGGGTCGCGGAGGATGTGGAGAGCGCGATCGCGACGCCTTGTTGTCCTACGGCCGTGTCGCCTTTCTCGGCGGCGACGAACAGGTCGCGTAGGGCGCGGTTCGCCTGGGGATCCACCGCCGACAGTCTATCCTGGCGGCTACACAAGAGCGTTTCCTCGGCGAGCATCGCCTCGGCGGGCGCGTTGGCGAAGGCGATCTGTCCGCGCGGGCCGACGAGAATCACGCTCTCCTCGACCTGATCGAGCGCTTCGGTCAGAGACGCCGAGATCGCCTTGCCCTGATCGAACAGGCGCCCGATGGCGACGGCGCGCTGGAAGTGCGGCACGATAAGCGCCATGCGACGGCGCATCTCGGGGGTGACCTCGCCCTCCTTTTCACAGAACCGGATGTTGAGGAAGGCCGAAGTCGTCGCGCCGCGTTCGAGGTTGGCTGCCAAGGTCTCGACGATGCCCTGCGGCTTGATCCATTCGCGATAGAAGCGCGTGCGGACGAGCTCGGCCTCCGGCACGAGGTCCCGGTTGGAGTGCACCACCCCCGTCTCCAGGAACATGGCCGCGGGAAAGACCGGGTTCAGGGCGATGTACTTCTCGAGATACAGTTGGGTGTAAAAGGGATCCTCCTCGAAGATGTGCAGGACCTCGGAGCGCTCCGATGCGACGTCGTGCCAGAACAGGGCAGCCGAAGCGCCGCCGACGAAGGCGCAGGACCGTCCGAGAGCCTTCACCCACGCCTTCGGGTCGAGCGCCGCATCGTAGATGTCGCCGATCAGCGCGGAGAGGGTTTCGGCTTCCGGGTTCAACAGCGTCGTCGCCTGAGGGCGCGATGCCCGCACGGGAGGCGACGGCGCACCCTCCGTGTTGCCAGCGTCGATGAGCGGTGCTCGGCGGGCGCCTCGGCTGCGTTCATTGCAATGATTTCCGATCGCACCGAAGCATCGCTCTCCCGCAACGACCGCCCGCGCGCCGATGGAGCAGGCTAGCACTGGACGACACGATCGTCGCTCAGACTAAAGTCGGCGTTGTTCCCAAAAGGAGTCGCGTCTCAAGTCTGAAGCTGGATCCCCACGCCGCGCTTGTTGAAGGCCGGATCGCGCCAGATGCTGGCGCCCTCCCAGCGCTGCCAGAGGTCCGGCGGCAGGATCGTCTCGCGCTGCTCGAGGACGGCGCGCGGGCGCACCGCATGCAGGCCGGGCGTTCCGAGCCGCGCGTCGAATTCGGTCGCGTCGAAGGCGATGTTTTCGACGTCGTGCTCGTAGCGCGGGAGGTCGGTGAAGGCGTAGATGGCGTCGAGCGCCGCCTGCGGGTGTTGCGCCAGCGTGTCGTAGGGCAGCATCAGCAGGCGGCCGGATTGCTGGCCGTGCATCGCCTGCTTCAAGGCGTTGAGGGGAAAACCGACCAGCCCGCTGTGGGCCATCAATCCTTCGGCGCGCGAGTACACCGTGCCGGCTGTCTCGAAGGAGAAGATCTTCGACAGCTCCTTCGTGTTGCGGCGGACCAGGCGCTCGACCGAATCGATGATCCACGGAACGTGGCGCACGCAGCAGATCACCTTGCACTCGGGAAAGAGCTGGGCGAGCAGGTCGATGCGCCCGGTCCAGCCGCGGTTGGTGTCGAAGACCGTCTTCGTCGGATGGATCGCGTGGTAATAGCTGTCGAAGAGCCCGGCGAGCACGGCGCGGCGCTGCTCGTCGTCGAGGAACACCGACGTCTCGTTCTCCTGGCATATGTCCCGCAGCACGGCGCCCACGAGCGAGCCGACCGGGCTGGTGATGTTGGCATGCAGCGCCGGGTTCTGCCGCAGCAGGGCCGCGAGGAGCGTGGAGCCGGCGCGCGGCAGGCCGGAGATGAAATGGATGCCGTTTTGCACTTGGGCCTATTCGCGATCGTTGCGAGCACCATGCGGGTGACGGCCAGGGACGCAAGGGGGAGGCATCTTAGTCTTTGGTCTTGCTTCGGGACCCACGCCTCCGCCGATATTGGCGCGACACGCGGACGGATGGGAGACGAGCCTACAGCTTCGCCGCGATCTTCGCGGCTTGCTCGCGGAGCAGGGCGGGCTCCGCCATGCCGCCCTGGTGTGGCTTCAGCGCGACGCCCTCCATCCGTGGCACGACGTGGAAGTGCAGGTGGAACACGCTCTGGCCGCCGGCGGGCTCGTTGTACTGCAGGATGGTGAGGCCGTCGGCGGCGAAAGCGGCCTTCACCGCCGCCGCGACCTTCTGGACGCGCACGATCAGTGCCGCCAGCGTGTCCGGCGCCACGTCGAGCAGGCCGCGGACCGGCGCCTTGGGCACCACCAGCGTGTGGCCCTCGGCCTGGGGCATCACGTCCATGAAGGCCAGCACGAGGTCGTCCTCATAGACCTTGGCGCAGGGAATTTCGCCGCGCAGGATCTTGGCGAAGATGTTCTGGTCGTCGTAGCGGGGAGAACTCATGCGCTCTCTATGCCGAAGGGCGGCGCTTTTTTGAAGGGCGCCAGCTCGCCGTATTCCTCGATCGCCTCGTCCACCGCCGCGCGCTCGCGCACGAGATAGTCGTCGATGGCGCGGTGGAAGCGCTTGTCGGGGATCTCGTGGGCCGAGTAGGTGGGCACGGCGCGGTAGCCGCGCGCCAGCTTGTGCTCGCCCTGGGCGCCGGCCTCGACGCGCTTCAGCTTGTGGTCGATCGCCCATTCGATGGCCTGGTAGTAGCAGACCTCGAAATGCAGGAACGGGTGCTCCTCGACGCAGCCCCAGTTGCGCCCGTAGAGCGCGTCGTCGCCGATGAAGTTGATGGCGCCGGCGATCCATCTGCCGTCGCGCCTGGCCATCACCAGCAGGATGCGCTCGGCCATGGTGCGGCCCACGGCCTCGAAGAAGCCGCGGGTGAGGTAAGGCCGCCCCCATTTGCGCGAGCCGGTGTCGATGTAGAAATCGTAGAAGGCCTTCCAGTGCTCGGGCAGGATGGCCGCGCCGGAGAGGCACTCGACCGTGATGCCGTTGGCCAGCGCGTCGCGGCGCTCGCGGCGGATGACCTTGCGCTTGCGCGAGGCCAGGCTCTCGAGAAAGTGCTCGAAGTCGCGGTAGCCCTCGTTGACGAAGTGGAACTGCTGTCCGGTGCGCTGGAGGAAGCCGGTCTCGCCCATCGCCTCGCACTCGGCCCGCGTGGCGAAGGTGACATGGACGGTGGACGCCTCGACCTTGGCGCGCCAAGCCTTGAGCCCGGCGATCAGCGTCTCTGTCGCCATGGGGTCGGCGTCGGCGGCCACCAACAGGCGCCGGCCGGTGACGGGCGTGAACGGCACGCAGACCTGGAGCTTGGGGTAATAGTCGAGCCCGGCGCGGTGATAGGCGTCGGCCCAGGCGTGGTCGAAGACGTATTCGCCCATGGAATGGGTCTTGATGTAGCAGGGCGCCACCGCCTCGAGCCGCCCGGCCTTGCTCTCGACCACGACGTGCGTCGGCACCCAGCCGGTGCGCCCGCCCACGGACTTGGAGCTCTCCAGCGCGAGGAGGAAGCCGTGGGTGATGAACGGGTTGAAGCGCTCGCCCTCGCGATTGTCCGCGACCACGCTGCCGTCGTCGGCGACGACGAGGCCGGTGGCCGGAACCTCGGGATTGGCGCAGCGATCCCACTGCCCGGGATCGAGCTCGGCGATCGACTGCACGATGCGCACGACGGCAGGCGTTTGCATGGCCGAAGTCTACCCCGATCGGTGCGCCGCAACAATCGGGGAGGGCGGGATGACGCGGTACCCTTTGCCGATATCGGCCTCGCTTGACCCTGTCCGACGCCGAACTTAGATCGGCCCGGCATGCAACGCGGAGACGGCATTGACCGAAAGCGCAACCCTCAAGGTAAGCCAGCTCGACACCGTCCGCAAGGACTACGACGCCTTCAAGGCGCGTGGCTTGAAGCTCGACATGACCCGCGGCAAGCCGGCGCCGGACCAGCTCGATCTCGCCGACGGCTTGATGACGATGGTCGACGCCGAGGATCACAAGGCGGCTGCCGGCGACGACACCCGAAACTACGGCGGTGGCCAAGGGCTGGCCGAGATCCGCGCCCTCTTCGCACCGGTGCTCGGCGCGCCGTCGGCCCAGGTCGTCGCGGCCGATAACTCGAGCCTCGCCCTCATGCACGATTGCATCGCCTGGGCGCTGCTCAAGGGCGTGCCCGGCGGCGAGCCCTGGTCGAAGACCGTGAGTCCGGCCTTCATCTGCCCGGTTCCAGGCTACGACCGTCATTTCGCGCTCTGTGAGGAATACGGCATCCGCATGCTGCCGGTCGCGATGACGGAGCGCGGGCCGGACATGGACGAGGTCGAGCGTCTGGCGCGTGATCCGTCGGTCAAGGGCATGTGGTGCGTGCCGAAATATTCGAACCCGAGCGGTGACGTCTATGCGGACGACACCGTGCGCCGGCTCGCCACGATGGATGCCGCGCCGGACTTCCGGCTGTTCTGGGACAACGCCTACGCCGTCCATCATCTGACCGAGGATCGCGTCGCGATCGCCAACATCCTCGACCTCTGCGACGCGGCGGGCCATGCCGACCGCGCTTTCGTCTTCGCCTCGACCTCGAAGGTCACGCTGGCCGGCGCGGGCGTCGCGTTCTTCGCTTCGTCCCCCGCCAACGTGACATGGTACCTGGCGCGCTCCGGCAAACGCTCGATCGGTCCGGACAAGATCAACCAGCTCCGCCACGTCCGCTTCCTGAAGGACGAGGCCGGCCTCACGGCCCATATGGACAAGCACCGCGCGCTGATCGCTCCGAAGTTCGAGGCTGTCCTCAAAGCGCTCGACACGCGCCTCGCCGGCACCAATGTCGCGCATTGGTCGCGTCCGGCGGGCGGCTATTTCATCGCGGTCGACGCGATGGAGGGCACTGCCTCCCGCGTCGTCGAACTGGCCAAGGCGGCCGGCGTAGCCCTGACGCCGGCCGGCGCGACCTGGCCCGGCAACCACGATCCGAACGATCGTTCGCTCCGTCTGGCGCCCACCTTTCCAACGCTCAAGGACGTCGAAGCGGCAAGCGAGGGCATCGCGATCTGCATCCAGCTCGCCGCGCTGGAGAAGATGGGGAGATAGGTCGGCCCGCTCTATCGTCGCGTTCCGGCAATGGCCCCCGCACCCGACCTAGACGGCCCCGATGCCCTCGCCTGGCTCGCCGCCGCACAGCGCGACCGCTGCTGCTATTGCGGCTGCGAGACCTGGCTGCCGTGGCAGCGCCGGCAGGAGGGGCGACTTCGCGCCAGATGGGACATGCCCGGCGCGCGCTCGATGACCTGCCAGCTCGCCTTCGGCTACCGCATGGCCAGCGTGGAGCACCTGACGCGCCGCTCGGAAGGCGGTGGCGACGAGCCTGGCAATCTCGCGATGGCCTGTGCCTACTGCAACTCGTCGCGATGCGACGCCGCACCCGAGGATCATGGTGCGGCGATGCGGATGCTGGTGGAGGCAGGACGGCATCCGTGCTTTCCGAACTAAAGATGGAGAGCGCGACTGCTTGAACGCATTCTGCTCGGAATCCATAAATCCGGTTCCGTGATCAGCGGAGATATGGAGGTCAGGTGTGAAAAAGCTTTTATCTGCGCCTTTGGGCGCCGTCGTCCTCGCCGCGGCGATCTCTTCCGCGGTCACGCCCGCGTTCGCGCTTGGCGGATGCGGCCCGAACCGGCATCGCAATTTCTACGGCTATTGTGTCTTCGGCGGACAGAACCAGGATTACTGCCTTAGACGTACCGGACATGTCGCGACGCGCTTTCCGGATGGCACGTTGCGCTGCCTCTGAGGTGAGGGTCACTCGCCTCGGTCGGCGTTACGCGCGCCCGCGATAGATCCAGCAGGCGGCGCCGAGGCGCACCGCATCGTCCGCGCCGACGTGGTCGGCGAGGTGCTCGCGCAGCCTCCGTCGCGCCTCCTCCTGCACCACGGGCTCGGCCTCGCGGATCGCGCCCGCGGCGGGGCCGGTCTCGGCGAGCATGGCAACGGCGTCGTCGAGGTCGGTGCCGATGACGATGGCGTGGTCGAGCCGCTCCGCCGTCACGGCGGCGAAGCCGGCATCCTCGAGCACCGCGCGGGTGCGCTGGCCGTCGGCGAGGCCGAACGGGCCGGGCTCGCCGTCGGAGAGCTCGGGCATCGGCAGCAGCGGCGCGAGCCATTCCAGAGGCTTCTGCATCCACTCCACCTCGGCACGGCCGCGCCAGGCGAGGACTGCGAAGCGGCCGCCGGGCTTCAGTGCGCGGCGGAGACGGGCGAAGGCGGCCGGCGGATCGTCGAAGAACATGATGCCGAAGCGCGACGTCACGAGGTCGAACTCCGGGGTCAAGGCTTGGGTCGAGGCGTCGGCCTCGATCCAGTCGATCCGCGCGCGGTCGCGGTTCTCGAGCGCCGCGTCGCGGGTAGCGGCATGCGCCAGCATCGGGCGCGAGACATCGATTGCGGTGACGCCGCCCTCGCGGCCCAGCGCGGCTGCAAGGCGCAGCGCGAGGTCACCGCAGCCGCAGCCGACGTCGAGCGCGCGCTCGCCGCGCCGTGGCGCCGCCGCGTTCAGCA
>CAZZWW010000085.1:8428-9635 GCA_964657815.1 Vulcanimicrobiota bacterium
CTATGTCGACAACGCGTTCTCCGGCCTGCGGCGCGGCGGCGTCGATGAGAGCTGCGGTCAGGGGTGCAAAGACCCGGTCGAGGCGCGCCTGATTGGCGACCCACTTCGCGCCGGCCACCTCGTTCCAATAGGCGATCTGGTCGGCGTTGGCGGTCACGGCAGCGCCTCCAGGGCGAGCCGGTCGGGCAGCGGCTCGCTGGCCGCAACGCCGTCGAGCACCCGCTGCCCCGCCGTCGCGACCTTGCGCATCAGGGTCGGCAGCGCCTCGCCCGGCAGATCGGCCTCCGCGATCCAGCGGCAACCCGCCGGCGGCGCCGTCCGCGGTGGAACGTGGGCGGCGTAGACGGTGAGCCGCAGCGGGAAGTGCGTGAAGCCGTGTTCCACCGGCGCTGCCGCGATCGCGTAGCGCGCCGGTAGCGGCCAGCCCGCGCCGCCAGGGTCGCCCTCCGCCGTCCAGGCGCTGCCGGGAAACTCGGTCATGCCGCCGAGCAGGCCCTTGTCCGGCCGCGTGCGCACCAGCACGGCGGCACCGCACCGCACGTAGAACACCGAGCCGAGCCGCTCCGGCCGCTCGGCCTTTATCGCCCTCACCGGCAGCTCGTCCTGCCGGCCGCTTGCCCGCGCGAGGCAGCCGTCCGACAACGGGCACAGCGCGCAGGCCGGCCGGCGCGGCGTGCAGATCGTGGCGCCGAGGTCCATCATCGCCTGCGCGTAGTCGCCGGGCCGCGCCTGCGGCGTGCGCGCGGCGGCGTGGACACGGATCGCCGGTCGGCATTCCTTGATCGGCGCGGTGATGGCATGCAGGCGCACGATCACGCGCTCGACGTTGCCGTCGACGACCACGGCGGGACGCTCGAAGGCGATCGCCGCCACCGCCGCCGCCGTGTAGGCGCCGATGCCGGGCAGGGCTCGCAGCCCCTCTTCCGTGTCGGGGAAGCTGCCGGCCCCGGCCACGAGCCTGGCGCAGGCGTGGAGGTTGCGCGCGCGCGAATAATAGCCGAGCCCGGCCCAGCGCCGCATGACGTCCTCGACCGGCGCCGCGGCGAGGTCTTGCACCCGCGGCCACAGCGCCAGGAACGTTGCGAAGTAGCTCTTCACCGCCGCCACGGTGGTCTGCTGCAGCATGACCTCCGAGAGCCAGACGGCGTAGGGATCGGCGCGCACGCCGGGCTCGGCCCGCCAGGGCAGGGTGCGGCGGTGGCGGTCG
>CAZZWW010000086.1:0-9472 GCA_964657815.1 Vulcanimicrobiota bacterium
TAGCCGTTGCCGTAGCTGCTGGCGACGGCCGCGCCGGCCAGCGCGCCGGCGGCGAGACCAAGGCCGAGACCGGCGCCACCGTAACCACGGCCGTACCCGCGTCCATAGCCGCCGCGATACGCGTAGCCACGACCGTATCCTCCGTGACCGAAGCCGCCGCCGTAACCACCGCGACCGAAGCCGCGGGCGTCCGCCGATGTGGTCGTGGCAGCAACCGTGGCACCGAGCGTCAAGGCCGTGAGCCCGGCGACCGTGAGAGTCTTGAGCGTGCGCGTCATTGTGATCCTCCGTAGGGTTGGACGAAAAACGCCAAGCTCCACAGACGGTTCACGCATCCCACCCATGCAAATAGTCTAAGGTTGCGCATGCCCGACCTCACGGACGTGCCGGCCGCTTCCCTCTGCCTTGCGCTCTTCCAACCCGACATCCCGCAGAATTGCGGCACCATGCTGCGACTCTGCGCCTGCCTCGGGCTCGACGCCGCTATCGTCGAACCCGCCGGTTTCCCGACCAGCGACCGGCATTTCCGCCGCGCCGGCATGGACTACCTCGACCACGTCGCCATCGCGCGGCACGCGAGCTTCGCCGCCTTCGAGACTTGGCGTGCCGCTGCCGGGCGCCGACTGGTGCTGCTCACCACCCGCGCCGATCTGGCCTACACGGCGGCCGCCTACGCGCCGGGCGACGTCCTCATGGTCGGTCGCGAGAGCGCCGGGGTGCCCGATATCGTGCACGCCGCCGCCGATCTCGCCGTGACCGTGCCGATGCGCCCGCCGGCCCGCTCGCTCAACGTCGCGGTGGCGGCGGCGATGGTGGTGGGGGAGGCGCTGCGACAGGTGGCCGGCACCTGATCCCGTCGGTCGGCTCGCATCACCGCTCCTGATGCAGCATGTCGAGGTTCTTGAAGCTCCTCGCCTCGGTGAGGATCTTGCAGGTCCATTCGTCGGTGCGGTCCGGGCACTCGACCACGACGCCATCGGGGTAGAAGGTGATGTTGCGGCAGGTGGCGAAGAAGCGCGCCGGGCCGGTCGGCGGCGACCTGTCGCTCAGTTCGTCCATGTTGCACTCGGTGCGGACGTTGAGCAGCCGATGGATTTGCCACTCCTTCATCTCTGCGCGCGCGGGACCGGTGCCCGCGACGGCGGCGACCGCCAGGGAGAGCGCGACGAGCAGCGGCCCGCATCACCCATCGCCACGCTCCCGCCGCAGCTCAGCCCAGCGTTCCATCCGCCGCGCCACCTCGCGCTCGAACCCGCGCCCCGTCGGCCGGTACACCGCCTGCCGCCCCAGCGCGTCGGGCCAGTAGTCCTGGCCGGAGAAGGCGTCGGGCTCGTCGTGGTCGTAGCGGTATCCGCCGCCGTAGCCCTCGCTCTTCATGAACTTGGTCGAGCCGTTGAGGATGACCTTCGGCGGCATCAGCGAGCCGTGCTCCTTGGCGAGCCGCAGCGCCGCCTTGTAGGCGACGTAGGCGGCGTTGCTCTTGGGCGCGGTGGCGACGTAGATCACGGCGTTGGCGATGGCCAGTTCGCCTTCGGGTGACCCCAGGAAGTCGTAGGCGTCCTTGGCCGCGTTGGCGACGGCGAGCGCCTGCGGGTCGGCGAGCCCGATGTCCTCGACCGCCATGCGCACCACGCGCCGGGCGATGAACAGCGGGTCCTCGCCGCCGTCGAACATCCTCGCAAGATAGTACAAGGCGGCGTCGGGATCGCTGCCGCGCACCGCCTTATGCAGCGCCGAGATGAGATTATAGTGCCCCTCCTGCGCTTTGTCGTAGATCGGGGCACGCCGCTGTACGATATCGGCGAGACCCGCGGGATCGAAGCGCTCGCCGGGCTTGGCGGCGCGCCACAGCTCCTCGGCCAGCGTGAGCGCGGCGCGGCCGTCGCCATCGGCCATGCGCACCAGCGTGGCCCGGGCCTCGTCGTCGAGCGGGAGTGCCTTGCCCTCGATCGTCTCGGCGCGCTCGAGCAGCTGCGCGACGGCGTCGGCGTCGAGGGCCTTGAAGGTCATGACGCGGGCGCGCGAGAGCAGGGCGGAGTTCAGTTCGAAGCTGGGGTTCTCGGTGGTGGCGCCGATCAGCGTGATCGTGCCGTCCTCCATCACGGGCAGGAAACCGTCCTGCTGAGCCCGGTTGAAGCGATGGATCTCGTCGACGAAGAGCAAGGTGCCGGTCTGGTTTTGACCGGGCCCGCTCTGCCGCCGCCGGCGCGCCTCCTCGAACACCTTCTTGAGGTCGGCGACCCCTGAGAAGATCGCCGAGATCTGGACGAAGGCGAGCTTCGTCTCCCCGGCCAGCAGCCTTGCCACCGTGGTCTTGCCGGTGCCCGGCGGGCCCCAGAAGATCATCGAGCCCAGCGCCTTGCCGCCGAGCAGCCGGGTCAGCGCGCCCTGCGGCCCGACGATGTGCTCCTGCCCCGCCACCTCGGCGAGCGTCGTCGGCCGCAGGCGGTCGGCGAGCGGGCGATTCGCCGCGGGTGTCTCGACGGGGTGAGACGCGTCGGGCTCGAGGCCTGCGGCGGAAAAGAGGCTCATGGCGTGACCGGGGTCGGCATCCGATCCAGCTTACACGCAGCGCGCCACGTCCGCGTGCGAAAAGTCCCCCGAAGGGCCTCGCCTCATGGCGACGGTCGGCGGCGCCGCGCTCTGCGCTCGCAGGGCAGGGCAGGGCAGCGGGGCGTGGCACGAGCCCGAAGATGCTGGAGGTGACGGCCGGCGGCGGGAAGGAGCTCTGGCGAAGTTTTGGCCGAGGCTCTTCTTCGCCGCCAGCCCGTGCGCGGCCACCACATCGCGCAGCGGCGGAAGCGAGACGGGACCGCTCAAGACCGATCGAACCCGAGACGCCAAGTCTCGCCCTGGACGGGCTCGCCGAACTCTTCATGCATGGCCGTCTCGGCGAGGTGAAATCCTTCGGCCGCGTAGATCCGCCGGGCGCTTTCCAGCACGGTGTGGGTCCAGAGCGTCATCGCCGTGTAGCCGGCCTCTCGCGCGAACCCGGTCGAGGTGCGCACCAGCGCGGCGCCGATGCCGAGACCCCGGGCGAAGGGTTCGACGTAGAGCAGACGGAGACGGGCCAAGTCATCGCCCTCATCGGTGACGAACACGGAGCCCGCCATCAAACCGTTGACTTCGGCGACCCAGCATTGCTCGCGGCCCGGCTTGAAGTGGCGCAGGAACTCCGTCGTGACGTTGCCTTCGATGATCTCGAGGGCACGACCCCAGCCGTGCGACGCTTCGTAGAGGATCGATTGACGGGCCGCGATCAGGCCCATGTCGCCGGCCCGAAACGTCCGGATCGCGAAGGCGCCGCGCCGGTCGTCGAGCAACGTGCGCGCGGTTCCCAGCGCCGTGACGAGATCGGACCGCTCGATCGGTGCCAATCGCTCCAGCCACTCGGTCACCTTGGCGCGCTGTCGGGCATCGATGGCCGCGAAGGCCTCGCGCCCGGCCTTCGTCAGGTCGATCGGGCGGCGGCGGCCGTCGCCGGAGCCTCGTTCCCGAACGATCAGTCCGTCGCCCTCGAAGCGGCGCAGGATGCGACTGACCTGGCCTGCGTCCATCCCGAGCGAGGCTTGCAGGTCGGCCGCGACGGGCAGGCTCGTCTTGGCGATCTCGAACAGGAGCCGCGCCTCGGCGAGCGACATATCGCTGCCGAGAAAGCGCGGTTCGCGCGCCGACGAGCTGCGTATAGAAGCGGTTGAACTCCCGCACGGCGGCGATCGTGGTCTCCATGACCCGATGTCGCGCAATTAGTTGATTTTATCAACTAATTATCCTGGCTGTGTACGCTCCTCGTCGGCAACACCTTGTTCAAGGGGTTCGTCCGCGGCCGCGCACTCTTCTCGCACCTCGCGGGCCTGTTCCTGCTCCTCTGCATCCTCGCGGTCGCTTCCGCACGGTCAACGGACCTCGTGGTCGTCAACGGGCTGACGAATGCGGTGCTCTGCCTTGTCGCCGGATGGGAGGCGTGGTCGCTGAGGCTGCGCCGTCCGCGCTCGCAGGGTTGAGCGGGCACCGTGGTTCGCGATGGCTCGAAGACGAGCCATACGCGCGGTGAAGAAGCTTCTATGGTGATCTCCGATCTCGACGGAGCGCACGCATGACCTCCAGCTCGTTCGACGCAAGCGACGCCGACGTCGCGTGTCTGTCCCGCCTGCTGCATCGGCAGAAGGCAGCCGCGACGCGCGACATGATCCCGGACGGGGCGCTGCGTGATGAGCGCCTGCGCAAGCTCGACGCCATGGTCGAGATCCATGCCGAGCGGTTCTGCGACCTCATCTCGCGGGATTTCGGGCACCGTCCGGCAATGGTCAGCCAGGTCGGCGACGTCGTCATGGTGCGCTCCGCCCTGCGCTACGCCCGCAAGCATCTCAGGACCTGGATGAAGACGAGGCGCGTCGGCACAAGCGTGGCCATGATGCCGGGCACCTGCCGCATCATCCGCCAGCCGCTCGGCGTCGTCGGGATCATCGGGGCCTGGAACTATCCCCTGCAGCTGACCCTGTCGCCGCTGGTCGGTGCGCTGGCCGCCGGCAACCGGGCCATGCTCAAGCCCTCGGAGCTGACGCCGCTCTTCGCCGAGGCGCTCGAGCAGGCCGTCGCCGAAACGTTCGCGGACGACGAGGTGACGGTCGTCACCGGCGGCCCGGCGGTCGGTCAGGCCTTCGCGGCGCTGCCGTTCGACCACCTGATCTTCACCGGCTCGACCCGCACCGGCCGTCTGGTGGCCGAGGCGGCGGCGAGGAACCTGACGCCGGTGACGCTCGAGCTCGGCGGCAAGTCGCCGGTCATCGTCGATGTCTCCGCCGACCTGGCGAAGACGGCCGACCGTGTCGCCTTCGGCAAGCTCTTCAACGCCGGCCAGAGCTGCATCGCGCCCGACTATGCCTTGGTGCCGCGGACGATGGTCGAGCCTTTCGTCGCGGCGATGCGCAAGGCGATCACCCGGCAGTACCCGACGGTCGCGGCGAACCCGGATTACACGAGCATGATCAACGACGGCCATTTCTCGCGCGTGACGGGGCTGGTCGACGATGCGACGGCGCACGGCGCGCGGGCGATCGAGATCGGCTCGGCCGGCGGCACCGCGCGCACGATCGCGCCGACGCTGCTGCTCGACGTCACCGACGACATGGCGGTGATGCAGGAGGAGATCTTCGGGCCGGTGTTGCCGATCCTCGCCTACGACACGATCGAGGACGCCCTCGGCTTCGTCAACGCGCGGGCCAGGCCTCTGTCGCTGTACTGGTTCGGGACCGACGAGACCCATCGCGACAAGGTGCTCGGGGAGACGATCGCCGGCGGCGTCTCGATCAACGACACGATGATGCATGTCGTGCAGGAGGGCCTGCCGTTCGGCGGCGTCGGCCCCTCCGGCATGGGGCACTACCACGGCGAGTACGGCTTCCGGCAGCTCTCGAAGGAGAAACCTGTGTTCTACCAGTCGCGGCGCCTGTCCTCCGCCAACATGCTCAACCCGCCCTACACCGGCTTCAAGCGACGGCTGGTGAAGCTCCTGTCGCGTTGGGCATAGGGCTGGTTTCAGCGCTCCTTGGCCCGAGCGCGAGGCGGCCGGCGCGCGCCGACCTAAACGCTCCGTTAACCATTTCGGCGGCACGCTGGTGCGGGGCATTAACCATCGGGAGCGGACGATGCGGACTGTGGCGCTGGTGACGCAGAAGGGCGGCTCGGGGAAGAGCACGCTGGCCGCCTGCCTCGCGGTTTGCGCGCAGGCCGCGGGCGAGCGCGTGTTCCTCATCGACATGGATCCGCAGAAGTCCTTGACGAAATGGGCGCACCGCCGCGCCGACAAGACCATGCCTTGCGAGACCCTCTCGGCCGCCAAGCTGCCCGACGCGCTCGTCGCGCTTGAGAAGAGCAAGGTCACCCTCGTCATCATCGACACGCCGGCGACCGACACCCCGGCCGCCGACGCCGCGATGCGAGCGGCCGACCTCTGCCTGATCCCGGCCCGTCCCGCGATCTTCGACATCTGGTCGAGCGAGGTCACCCGCGGCAAGCTCAAGACGCTGTCGAAGGACTTCGCCTTCGTGCTGAACCAATGCCCGCCGATGCAGGAAAGCCAGCGCGTCACCGACGGCGCCGCCGCGCTCGAAAGCATGGGCGGCCTGCTGCGCCCGCTCGTCGCCTCCCGCGTCGCCTACCAGGAAGCCGCGCGCGAGGGGATGGGCCCGACCGAGCTCGAGCCCGACGGCAAGGCCGCCGAGGAGATGCGCACGCTTTGGGCCTCGCTGAAGCGCCGCCTCGCCAGAGCCGCCAAGGCACCGGCCGAGAAGCCCGCACGCCGCCTCGTCGCCGCCTGAGGCCGGCTCCGACGGCCGGATGCGCGCAGCCGTCGAGGCGTGCCGAGCGCGATCCGGCCGCATGGCGTCCGCCCGCGGCTCGAGTCCTGATTCACGATGTCAAACAGCGCCGGTCTTCGCCCAAGGCGAGTCCCGGTGAACGGTGAGCGGCCAGCCAGGCGGCTTGCCGCATCACCGTTCAGGGTGATGGAGACCACCTTCGATCCCGGACGCTGCGACGTCGTCGCAGACGTTACGTGGACCTCCGGTCCGATGGTCGAGCCGCGATGGCTCGGCCGGGCCGATCAAACGGAAGCGATGCTTCACCGCCGGTCGGCCGTTTCGATAGGGGCATTGGGGCGCGAAAGCCGCAGGTCGTCAATCGTCGCGGAGGGCTCTGCGCAAGAGCCGCGTGCAAGGTTGCAGAGGGAAACCTTGTCCGATTGGAG
This sequence comes from Vulcanimicrobiota bacterium, assembly GCA_964657815.1. Classification (GTDB taxonomy): domain Bacteria; phylum Pseudomonadota; class Alphaproteobacteria; order Rhizobiales; family Beijerinckiaceae; genus RH-AL1. The sequence goes on from CAZZWW010000086.1 coordinate 6,749, forward strand.
GAGAATATTCTCCATAAAACCTCGACATGGACCCCGCTTTGCGGGGAGGATGCGCCCGGCAGTTCCACCGTCCCGGGATGTGCTCTAGAAGCCATCCCACCATCGGACGGTGCCATCACGTGAACGTTCTTCTCCTGGGATCGGGCGGCCGCGAACACGCCATGGCGCGCGCGCTCGCTGCCTCGCCGCGGCTGACCGCCCTCTACGCCGCACCGGGCAATCCCGGCATCGCGGCCCACGCCACCTGCCTCGATCTCGATCCGTGCGACCACGACGCGGTGCTGGCCGCCTGCCGCACGCACGCGGTCGACTTCGTGGTCGTGGGTCCGGAGGCGCCGCTCGTGGGCGGCCTCGTCGATGCGCTCGACACCGCCGGCATCGCGGCGTTCGGGCCGTCGGCCGTCGCAGCCCAGCTCGAGGGCTCCAAGGGCTTCACCAAGGACTTCTGCACCCGCCACGCGATCCCGACGGCGGCATACCGGCGCTGCGCCGATCTCGACGCCGCGCTGACCTATCTCGCCGAGGCTGGAGCGCCGATCGTGGTCAAGGCCGACGGGCTCGCGGCCGGCAAGGGCGTCACCGTCGCCGCGACCCTCGCCGAGGCCGGGGCGGCGCTGGCCGCGATCTTCGCCGAGCCCGGCGCCAGCGCGGTCATCGAGGAGGTGCTGGAGGGCGAGGAGGCCTCGTTCTTCGCCCTCTGCGACGGCCGCCGGGCGCTGGCCTTCGCCTCCGCGCAGGACCACAAGCGGGTCGGGGAGGGCGACACCGGCCCCAACACCGGCGGCATGGGCGCCTACTCGCCGGCGCGCAACCTGGATGCCGCCATGAGCGAGCGCATCATGCGCGAGATCGTCGAGCCGACGATGGACGGCATGGCGGCCGAAGGCACGCCCTTCAAGGGCGTGCTCTTCGCCGGACTGATGATCGGCGCCGACGGGCCCAAGCTGATCGAGTACAACGTGCGCTTCGGCGATCCCGAGACGCAGGCCATCCTGCCGCGCCTGGAGGACGACCTGCTGACGCTCCTCGTCGCCTGCGCCGTGGGACAGCTGCCCACGACGCCGCCGCGCTTTACAGACGACCTCGGCCTGACCGTTGTCATGGCGGCGGCCGGCTACCCAGGCGTGCCGCAGACCGGCGGCGTGATCGGGGGCCTCGACGCGCTGGATGGCGTCATCGTCACACAGGCCGGCACCCGCCGCGACGATGCGGGCCGGCTCGTCGCCAGCGGTGGCCGCGTGCTCAACGTCACGGCCTTGGCACCCGACCTCGCCGCGGCGCGCGAGGCAGCCTATGCCGCGCTCGCCCGGATCGCCTGGTCCGACGGCTTCTACCGCCGCGACATCGGCCATCGCGCGCTCGGCCCGGCGATCAAGTCCATCTGACGGCCAAGCGTTGCGAGCCTTGTTTTCAGGCACCGTGCGCCGAACTCTTGAGCGTGACTGTGAAACCTTGGTCACACGCACCCCGTAGATGGAAGCAACGAGGCCACTCCGCCTCGTTCACGTCCCCTGGAGACTCTCTATGAATTTCAATCGTATGGCCGTTGCCGGCGCCGCCTTCATCGCGCTGTCCAGCGTGTCCGGCCTGGCCTATGCCAAGAACCCGATGGTCGGCGGCGCGCCGATGTACGCCAACAAGACCATCGTCGAGAACGCCGTCAACTCGAAGGACCACACGACGCTCGTCGCCGCCGTCAAGGCCGCCGGCCTGGTCGACACCTTGTCGGGTCCCGGTCCGTTCACCGTCTTCGCCCCCACCAACGAAGCCTTCAAGAAGCTCCCGGCCGGCACCGTCGACAACCTGCTGAAGCCCGAGAACAAGGCCCAGTTGCAGGCCGTCCTGACCTATCACGTCGTTCCGGGCACGATCACCGCCAAGGACCTCGTGGAGAAGATCAAGGCCGGCGGCGGCAAGGCCACCCTCAAGACCGTGCAGGGCGAAGACCTTACCGCCGAACTCAGCGGCAAGAACGTCGAGATCGTCGACTCCAAGGGCGACAAGGCCCGCGTCACCATCCCGAACGTGATGCAGTCGAACGGCGTCATCCACGTCGTCAACACCGTCCTGCTGCCGTAAGCCGACACAAGTCTCTCGACGGCAAAGGCCCGGTCTTCGACCGGGCCTTTTTCATGGCTGCTGCCCGGTCTCGAGCAGCGCCAGCCGCGTGTCGCCGAACTCGCGCTCGTCGATCAAAGCGAAGCCGTCGGGCACGCCGATGCGGATGGAGACGGCTTCCTCCACCACGCAAAGCGCGCCGGGCTTGAGCCAGCCGCCGTCACGCAAGGCCTCGAGGGCCGGCTCGGCCAGGTCGTGCGCATAAGGCGGATCGAGGAAGGCCAGGTCGAACCGCTCGCCGGCAGGCGCCGCGCCGAGCTTGCGCGCGTCGCGGCGGAACACCCGGGTCACGCCGCCGAGGCCCAGCGACTCGACATTGTCGCGGATCGCCGCCCGCGCTTCGGCGCCGTCGTCGACCATCAGCGCGAAGCTTGCCCCGCGCGAGATCGCCTCGATGGCCAGGGCGCCGGTGCCGGCAAAGAGATCGATGACCCGCAGCCCCGCGACGCCGCCGTGGCCGTGCTCCAGGATGTTGAACAGCGTTTCCCGCAGCCGGTCCGTGGTGGGGCGGATGCGGTCCGACCGTGGCCCGCGCAGCGGCCGGCCGCCGAGACGGCCGCCGACGACCCGCACGCGCTAGCGCTTCGTGCGGCCAGGCGCGCCGCC
>CAZZWW010000087.1:0-9439 GCA_964657815.1 Vulcanimicrobiota bacterium
CCTGCGGAAGTAGCGCGGCATGCTACCCTCGAGAACCTGCCCGCGCGGCGACAGCAGTGAGGCGTCCGGTGCGATCCGACGCCCGAGCGGCAGCAGGGCTTCACCGAGGCGTGCCGGCTCCTAATCGACGGCGAAGCCCGGTGCGTCCGTCGCGATCTCGAACAGCACGCCGCCGGGCTCGCGGAAGTAGATCGAGCGGAAGTAGCAGCGGTCGCGCTGCTCGGTGGCGCGCAAGCCGCGCTGCTCGAGTTTCGCCGCCATCGCCGCCTGCGCCGCATCGTCGGCCACCCGGAACGCGACGTGGTGAACTGAACCGGCGCCTACACCCGCTACACCGGCATCCAAAAACGCTATCGGCAGGAAACATCATGCACCGGGCGATAAGCAAGTCGTTTGTGCCAAGGATTGTTTCTTGATTTAGAGAAGGGACCCAAGGCCCCTCTACCCTAAGGGCCGAGGGTGAAGCGTTTGGCGTCGTTTGTCCATGCCTTGCAGATAGCTTCGTAAGGCGTCAAACCTTTGAGTGTCGTGAGGCGTCTCGCGAAGTTGTAGGCGTCGACGAAGTCGGCGAGGTGCCTCCGAAGCTGGTCGTGCGCCTCGAAGTGGAAGCGCTTCACCGTGGCCTCCTTGATGGTCCGGTTCATGCGCTCGACCTGCCCGTTGGTCCAAGGGTGCCTGGGCTTGGTCAGGCGATGCTCGATCTCGAGCTGGGCGCAGGCGTAGTCGAAGGCGTGGGCCCGGAAGAGCTCGCCGGCCGCCATGGCGCGTTTGATCTCGTTGACGCAGGAGCCAGGGCTGGGCGGATCGGTGAAGTGCGTGCCGTTGTCCGTGAGGACGGTGTGGACGCGGTAAAGCGCGGCACCAATGACGGCACTCCGGCAGAGACGACACCAAGGAATCAGAACCGCTGCACATCCGCTACCCCGCCCGACTCAGGCAGGGCGGAAATGGCTCTAGCTTACTCACGCTGTTCCGAATTGTTCGTGGCTGGAAGCGCGCTTCCATCTCGTCAGGCCCGCGCCTTCATTCGTCGCGGAACGCTCCCCCCTCCAAATAGCGTAGACGGTCGGCTTTGGCTTATCGCGTCCAGCTTCTTAAGCGACGCATTCCGCGCTCTCGTTGGCATCGTCGGCGATTGCCAAGCAAGGCCATGCGGGGACAGTCTGGGTGGGGACTCTGCAACAAAATCTCAAGTTCTCCTAGACAGCGGCACGCGACGGCGCTGCCTCATGACCTTATTGAGAGTCCGCGCGAGTTGCTCCGCCGAGTAGGGTTTTCTGAGAAGCGCGAAGCCGTGGTCCGCGTCCTCGGCGAGCACGTGGCTGTACCCAGAGGTCAGCAGGACTGGAAGGAATGGCAGCCTCTCCTGCATCTCCTTGGCGAGCGCTACCCCACCCATGCCTGGCATGACGACGTCGGAGAAGACGGCGTCGAAGCCGACGCCGCTCTCACCCAGCCGTTCCAAGGCCTCCTCGGCATTGGCGGCCCAGGTCGTCCGGTAGCCGAGGTCGCCGAGGATTTGAGTGCAGAACTCGCCCACGCCGAGGTTGTCCTCGACGACGAGAACGTGGCGCCCGTCGCCACCCTCTGAGAACCCGATGGGCCCGTCGTCCAATCGCTCGATGCTCCCCTCCACGGCGACCTCGGGCAGGTAGAGCGTGAAGGTTGTGCCCGAGCCGACTTCGCTGGTCACGTCGACGTCGCCACCGGACTGCTTGGCGAAGCCGAAGACCTGCGACAAGCCCAGGCCTGTGCCCTTGCCCACTTCCTTGGTCGTGAAGAAAGGCTCGAAGATGCGGACGACCTTGTCAGCCTCGATCCCGCATCCGGTGTCGGTCATCGTAACGGAGACGAACGGCTCGCTCGATCCGGCGTGGCCCCTGATGGACGGCAGCGTGGCGATGCGTGCCAAGCGGATCTTGAACGACCCTTCGCCGTCCATCGCGTCACGCGCGTTGACGGCCACGTTGACGAGCGCCGTCTCGAACTGGCTAACGTCCGCTCGCACGAAGCAAGGTTCGCTCGGCGCCTCAACGAGCACGCGGATACGCGCGCCGGAGAGCGTGTCGATCATGTCCACGACGCCGCCCAGCCTCCGCCCAACGTCGAACACTTCCGGCATAAGGCTCTGCCTTCGCGAGAACGCGAGCAGCTGCCCCGTCAGCTTCGCGGCGCGATCGACGGTGTCCGACATGGCGTCGAGGTAGCGCGCCTTACGCTCCTCCGCGATTCCTGGACGGCGGAGCAGGTCGACTGACGACCTGATGACGGTGAGGAGATTGTTGAAGTCGTGTGCGACGCCGCCCGTAAGCTGGCCGATGGCCTCCATCTTCTGGGCCTGGCGCAAAGCCTGTTCGGTGTTCTGCTGCCGCGTCCGGTCCATAACGATGCCCGCCATGCGGATTGGGGCCCCAGCCGCGTCGTAGTCGACGCGGCCCTTGGCCGATATCCAACGGATCTCTCCCGAACGTTGCAGAATGCGGCACTCGAGGTCGAGGCTGCCGGTTCGCATCGCGGCTTCCATGGCGTCGCGCACCCCGGCGCGCTCGTCCCCGTGCACGTGGTCGAGGAAGCTGCTGAGGCCCCACTTCCCCTCGACGTCATCGAAACCGAAGATCGAATCGTGGTGCCTGTTGCGACGTGCCGTGTCGTTGACGAGGTCCAGGTCCCAAGTTCCCATGCCGGCGGAGTCGAGCGCAAAAGCCAAGGTTTCGCGAGCGGCCTCGACCTCGCAAGTCCGCTCCTCAACCCGTCGCTCGAGGCTGTCGTTAACCAGCCTCAGCGCCTCCTGCGCAGTCTCCCTCTCGGCCAAGTGGCTGCGAGCCTGATATTGACGCCGCCGAGACCGAAGAGCGGACGCGACGGCGCTGCTGAGGGTCTCGGCGTTGATCGGTCGTTCCAGCAGGATGACGTTCCCGAGCCGCTCGATCGTGCGTGCCGCGCTCCGGGACCGGACGCCGGCCTGCCTGGTCACCAGCACGATGAAGGGGAAGTCGGACCACGGAGGCTGCCCGTCGACACAGCCGAAGAGCGGCGCCATGTCGACCCCGGTCATGGCCTCCTCGGTGACGATCGCTACGCACGCCGACGCGTCGATCGAGCCGGCCCAGGCTTGGAAGTCCGAGGCGATCTCCGGTTGCAGCCCGTCGCGCTCGAGCAGCTTGGCGATCACCACAGCGTCGCGGCCGCGTGGCGAAAGGACGATAACACGCCCGCCCTCTGCTAGGCTCATGCGTCGACGTCCGGCGAGGTTCCCCTGAGTAAGGCGACCCCGCCCCTGTACGTCGGCAGGCCCGATAGCACACCTTCGAAGTCCGCCAGCGCCTCGCCGACCTGGATGCCGGCCGACGTCATCTTCATTTCGCGGATCGTCCGTTCGTGCGCGTTGACCCTGCTCTTCACGACGGAGAGCGCCGTCCTGACTTCGCCCTGCGCCTCGAAGAACCTGAACAGCAGGATGCCGTCGCTCAGATAGCTGAGGTCGAAGTCGGCCCGGACCTCGCCGACGATGCCGTGCTGACCCAGGATCAGGAGGGTCGTCACGCCCAACTGGTTCAGGTAGCTCAGGAGTTCGTGCATCTGCAGGATAAGGTGCTGCTCGCCCGGCATCGCATGGAGATAGGCGTTGAGGCTGTCGATCCCGATGAACCGGGAGGCGTGGTCCTCGACGGCCTCACGGACCCGGCAGGCGAACTCGCCCGGCGCGAGTTCGGCGGGATCGATCTGCATGATATTCAGGCGACCCTGTTCGATGTGACCGCGCAGGGACATGCCGAGCGCCGAGGAACGTGCGAGGAGGGTGGACAAGCCCTCGTCGAACAGGAAGTAGGTTGCCTTCTCGCCCCGCTCCAGCGCGGCAAGCATGCAGCGGACAGCGCTCGTCGTCTTGCCGACGCCAGAGGGGCCGATCAGCAGCATGTTCGTGCCGGGCACGAGGCCGCCGCCGAGCAGTCGGTCCAGCTCTGAGGAGCCGGTCGACTTCGCCGTGGGATCAAACTCCGCATGGTGTTCGGCCGCGACGAGCCGAGGGAAGACCGTGAGACCTCCGGTATCGAGGACGAAGTCGTGATGGCCGCCGCTGAACTTGACGCCGCGGAGCTTGGTGATCCGGAGCCAGCGCCGTTCTGCCCCGAACGGCCGAAGCGTCTGCTCGAGGCAAATCACCCCGTGGGCGATGCTGTGGAGCTGTTGGTCCGATGGACCCGACGTGCGGTCGTCGAGGAGGAGAACTGTGCATCCCCGCGCGGAGAAGAACTGCTTCAGGGCCAGGATCTGACGCCTGTAGCGGAGGGGATTTTGCGCGAGGAGGCGCAGCTCCGACAGGCTATCAAACACCACGCGGGCTGGCTTCAAGTCCTCGACGCGTTGCATGACCTCCTTGATGATCTCGCCGAGCTCGAGGTCGGAGGGATGGAGGATCGTCTGCTCGCTGTCGGGGTTGAGGCCGAGCTCGCTGACCAGCTCGTGGATCGTGAGCCCTTCCAGGGCCCACCCGTGGGTCGCCGCAGAGGCGCGCAGTTCCTCCTCGGTCTCGGAAAGCGTGATGTAGAGGCCCGTCTCGTCTACCGACATGCCTTCCAGCAGGAAGTGCAGTGCCAGGGTCGTCTTGCCCGTGCCCGGCGACCCCTCGAGAAGATAGAGCCTGCCCGACGGCAGTCCGCCCGACAGGATGATGTCGAGGCCTTTCACCCCCGTTGAGGAGCGCGGGCTGATCTTGGCCGAAGCGGTACTTCCCGCGAGCATGTTGCCTTCCTCGGTCGTCGTTATGAAGGGCTTCGATCCCATGCGGCAGCGAGCGCCGAACCCAAGCGGTCGACCAAATTGCCGTTAGCGGCTTCGTTGCGGAGGTCGTGCGCGGCGACTTTGCCGATCGCATCGCTCCGGCTCAAGCCGACCAGTGCCCCGTAAGGGCCACTTAGGAACGTCGTGGCGCTGGCGGACGCGCGGACTACCTTTCCATCGCTCGGCTCACATACCAGCATCGCGCAGCGCGGCTCGCTCGTATCAGGGATGTAAATTGGCTCACGATCGCAGTTCGTCACGTCGACTTTCAGCGTCATCACCGGTGTCGTCTTGCATGCTGGAAACTCCCCAGTCGCCACTCCGTTTAGAGGGTGGGACGTGGTCGCGCAACGCGCGGCGCAGAACCACCAGCACACGCAAGCGCGGCGGGCGAAGGCTAAAGGCCGCAGCAAACGTCATGAGACGCATCGCTATGGCCGCCATCGCTCACATGATCGAGGCTATGAAATGTCTGTAGTTGGCGGGTTCCGTTGAAAAACTCGCTTGTTGCGGCGGCAGTCTTGGGGTGATTCACTCGCGTTGAGAAGCGAGGAATGACGCAGATGATGGGTCCCCGGCAAGTCGAGCAGGGCAACCTCTTCTACAAGTTCCCGCTCGATGCTCACGTGCCCGCCGACCATCTATTGCGTAGCATCGATCGCTTCGTCGACCTCGACGGTTTGCGCCAAGAGCTTGCGCCATTTTATGCATCCACGGGTCGTCCTTCGGTCGATCCCGAGCTGATGATCCGTATGCTGTTGATCGGCTACTGCCTGGGCATGCGCTCCGAGCGGCGGCTGTGCGACGAGATTCACCTCAGTCTTGCCAACCGCTGGTTCTGCCGCCTCGGTCTCGACGGTAAGGTGCCGGACCACTCCACGTTTTTTAAGAACCGCCATGGTCGCTTCCGCGACAGCGACCTGCTTCGCCGCTTGTTCGAGACCGTTCTAACCCGCGCTTCATTCGACCAGAGACAAGTGGATCAACTCCGATCAGCCTACGACATCGCACGACAGGCATTTGGCCAGGACGAGCCGCTTGACGGCCCGGTGTACGCAAGCTGACTTCGGCTCTCATTCGATACGCGAGCCGCAACAGTGACAGTGGTCCAGACGAGATCGCCCGGCATGCCGCCATGCATCTGACACTGGCGAGCGCGCCTCTGGAGTTCTGACAAGCAGTTCACGGCAGCCTCGCTGCCTTGAACAACCACCTGCGCCGACTTCGCTCACACTGCGCACCTCACAACCCGAGCATCTTCTTCACCGTCGCCGACCCAATGTCGGTGATGAACTTGACCGCGACATCGAAGGTCGAGGAGCTGAGCCGCTTCAAGATGACCGCGATCCTCGACGCGGCCTTCTCGCCCGGTGCATCATCCCGCTCAAGGTCGGCGAGGAGGCATCGGAAGGTCAGCAGTTGGGGGAAGCAGCCGGCTGACTTCTTTATTCGATCGACTTCTCGTCGGGCAGAAAGAGGACGTCGATGTGATTCCATCCAAATTGCTCTAGTGACGAGCCGTGAGCAGCACGAAGCGCCTGAAAGTCGGCGCAGGAATGTAGCGCGCCATGAGGATCAATATAGAAACAGAAGTATTTCCGATCTGAGAAGAAACTAAAAATTTCAGCCGAGCGATCGCTTCCGAGAGTATTTATTATATAAATTGGCGAAAACTCACATAATATCGATGGTCTATTTTTGTCAATCAGCTTACTCATTCCAAAAAGCGCAAGCAGTTCCGCCCCTTCGATGTCAATTTTGATGAAGGAGATGACCTGATCGATGATACAATCGAGCGGTAGCATACACGCGACTTTAGCTCCTTGTTGATCGGCTCGATCAGAAAATACCGAATTTGTCATGGTCGTGGCCAACGCTCGAATAAGACCAAAACGATCGGACGCTGCTACGGACAATAGCATAACGTTATGAATAGAGCTTTGGGCCAACGACGTTCGTAACGACGCTACATTGTCAACGTCTGCTTCAACAGCGAAGACTATGCCCTTCGAGCCAACAAGCGCGGCCAGTGCGAGAGCATGCGTGCCAATATTGGCACCCACATCCATCACACTGTCTCCCTCTTTGACAAAACGTTTGAATGTATCGAGAACGTGGGTTTCGGGTATCCCGCCAGACAGCAAATGTTCTTCATCAAAGTGCCCATGAGGCACAAACAGTTTCGCTCCGAAATAATCGACTAAATGGCCCGGTCGCGACAGAAGGGGATATATTTTCGGAGCCACATTCATTCATGTATCCTTCCACAAAGAGTTCTAGGTCAAAGAGGCGGACTTGCCTGCCCCATTCTAATTTGTGACATTGGGAAATTAAGCGTTCTTTAACGCATCAGCGCAAAAACCACTCACACTTAGAGGTCCGCATTTTTCGAAATCGTAATCTTAACAAGCGATCGCTTGTGTTTCGGCATCGCCGGGCTGACTCACATTCAATGATGTTTGCCGCTGGCGTGGCGCTGTTCGAGGGAGTATCAGCACCCTACGAAACAGCTGCCGGATCCTCTTTTCGAGTTATCGGTCGGCGTATAGGACCGCGGCTATGACTGGTATCGGCGCGGGACTGGGATGTTCTTGGCTGGGTCTGTGTCGTGCATCGACATACGTTCGATGAGCCCGCCGCCGACCAGCGGCTGCAACTCGCTCTCGATCCGGTCTGCAGCTTCCTTTCCGTAGACCTCCGCATTGCCGACACGGATCGCGAACGCGCTGATATGCTTCGCGCGCATCTTCGGTTCGTCCACAGTGGCTTTCGTCCACTTATAGAGCGGGAAGTTCTCAACGCCGCCGCGTTCGGCTTCGAGGACATAATCCTCGAATGCCCGGAACTGGCTCGTGAGTGTCGCGTCATGACGGCGCAGGATCGATGTTACCGGCTGCAGCGCGGACTGGTCGCCGCGATACGCCGCTTCCGCCAAGTCCTGGGCGAGATAGACGCGGAGCTGGTAGCTCCAACCTTCGCTCATCATGATCTCCGTTCCTGCATCGCTCATCAGCAATAAACTACGGGGCTCAGAGGATGAACAGGTTTCGTCGTGACGCACCGCTACATCACGCACATGCGCAACGCGCTTTGGCACCGAGGATCGAGCGCTCAACTTCGCCGCGGCCGCGATCGGAGAAATTGCTGGCGCCGCGACGACCGCCGGCACGAACGCCGGCCGCGACTCCCCCGACGCGGCCGCCTTGAAGGTGCGGCGCCACAAGACGAGCATGGATCGGGAGATGTTGTGCCGACGTGCCGTCGGAGCCACCAGCCGAGGACCCGCCATGCTCTCGAGGACGATCCGAATCTTCTCGTCTTCGGTCCAGCGCCGCCGACGCCCGGTCTCGACGATCTCCAGCCGATCCAACGTCCTGAGCGTATGACTGTCCATACGCGCTGTTCTCAGCGCGACAGCTCACATCCCGCAAGGCGGTCGCCACCGGACGGGTACAGACCTGCTGTGGCTTCAACGCTCTTTTGGCGCCGACCAGTTTACCTGCGTTCCAAGCTTTATGGTCGCTTTCGCGAGGATCGTACTCAGATCGTCCCATGGCGATTCACTCCAAGGCCAACTTCGGCCGCTGGAGGAACGTCTCGGCATGGAGCAGCGATATGGATTCGATGGTCGGTATTCTTGCCATGGCTACGCTTGGCATTGTCGTGCTTGTCGTTGGCTTCGTGTACCTGCGAAGCTTGCGCAGCGGTCGCAACATGGATGCGGCCAAGAACCTTGTCGAAGGCGGGTCTTCTGCGCACACGGCGGTCAGGGGAGGCAGCACTCCCGAGCATCTAAAAGGTGCCAAAGAAACGCGCTGAGCCTCGCTGCCTAAGAGGGTCGGCAGCGCCACCCGCCGATCAATCCAGCGCCTCGACGTCATTTCGCCGGATGATCGTCGAGCCGTTCGGTTCTATGATGCCGGCGTCGTAGTTCGTCGAAGCGATCGCTTCGAGCGTCTCACGCCACTCGTCGAACACGGCTCGCTCGGTTCTGCCCCGGCTTCTGTCGGTCATGACGAGCAGCGCGCCTTTGTCGACCCACACAACTACCTGCTCTGCTCCATTCAGCATCGTGAAGCCGATGCCAACGCGATGGTCCTCGCAGATGATCTCGGAACACTTGGTGAGGGGCATCTCGGCTTCTGACTCCCGGCAGGAGCACCGAAGCATCGGGACCTTGCGCAAGGATTGCTGAGGACAGCAAATCGTGTTGGCCAGCGTCCGCAAACCTAAAGCTTCGTTAAAGCTTTTGCACAAAGCTTCTGCTTCGGGAGAATGCTGAAAGATGTCTCTGGTCAGTGCCGATCGTGTTCTCTGTTTCAGATGTGTCGAGATTGTCGATCCCGTCACTAAGGACGGCGTGAAGCACCTGCAATGCAGCCTGTGCGGACACTCAGCGCCGGTCGAAAAGGCTCTCGACGACTGCTTCCTGTTCATCGTCGCCAGCGCCATCTCCGACGGGCTGAGAAAAGACTACGCGCGGTCCTACAGATTCATGCCGCTTTCGACCGACCGAGGACGCGCCGCGGAGAGCCGCCGGTATATGCTGCAGACCGGACGCGCGGTGCTCGCGGCCTGAAGCACGCTATCGCGGTCTTCGGTCGATAAGCACCCAAAGCATGAAGACGAAGGCTACGACGGCGACTAAGGCGAAGCC
>CAZZWW010000088.1:0-9326 GCA_964657815.1 Vulcanimicrobiota bacterium
GCGGCAACACCAGGTAAAAGGCGTCCATCGGTCGGTAGGCGACGGCGACGAGCGAGAGGATGAAAGACCCCGCCGCGAAGAGCGACAGCGCCACCACGAGGGTACGACGTCCGCGCCCGCGCAGCAGCAGGAGTGCCACCGGAAGCAGGACGTAGAACTGCTCCTCGACCGAAAGCGACCAGGTGTGCAGCAGCAGTCGCGTTTCGGAGCCGTTGTCGAAATAGCCGGCCGTTCCCGCGGTCATGTAGAAGAAGACGTTGGAGAGCGAGGTCGCCGCGGCGATCAGGGATTTGCCGTGGTCGGCGAACTCCGCGGGCAGCACCACCAACGCCGCCACGCCGGTGACGACCGCCAGCATCGTGAACAGCGCCGGGAAGATGCGGCGGATGCGGCGCTCGTAGAAGGTCAGGATCGAGAAGCGGCCGGCGGCGAGGTCGCTCGCCAGCGTCGACATGATCAGGAAGCCGGAAATGACGAAGAAGACGTCGACGCCGACGAAGCCGCCGGAGAGAGGCCCGATGTCGGCGTGGTAGAGCACCACGGCGAGAACGGCGATCGTTCTCAGGCCGTCGATATCGGGCCGGTACGACACGCCCTTGTGCGAGGTCGGCGCGGGCGGGGCGTCGAGCAGCGTGGTCGCCAAGCGGGTCACCTCTCGTGGAAAGCCCGCATTGGTATGAGGCGGCTCGGGGCGCTTCCAAGGCAGAAGCGCGACGCTCTGCAAATCGAGCGGGGCCGTGACAAATCTGCCATAGGCGTCGGCACTTTGGCATGACGGCTGCTAAACGCCCGTCACCCTCGCCAGGAGCCTTCATGGATCTCGCGCCGCTCGTTCCTTCCGACTTCTGCACCCCCGCCGTCCGCCTCTCGGGCAAGGTCGACGACGCGATGTACGTCGCTTTCCGCGGGCAATTCGACTGCGCATCCGACCAGAAGCTCGTGGTGGTCGAACTGTCGACGCTCGGCGGCGATCCGGAGGTGGCGCGCATGATGGGCGAGGACATCCGCTTCGCCAGCGAGATGTCGCCCGAGCGCCGATTCGTATTCCTCGGCAAGGCGGCGATCTACTCCGCCGGCACCACCTTCATGAGCTTCTTCGCGCGGCCCAACCGCTACGTGACGCGCGGCACCCGGCTGATGATCCACGAGCGCAAGTTGTCGAAGGAGCTCAAGATCAACGGCCCGCTGACCACCTGCATCGCCACGGTGAAGGCGACCCTGCACGAGATCGAGAGCTCGATCGAGATTCAGAACGAGGGTTTCGCCAACCTGATCCGCGACTCGCAGGTGACGATGGAACAAGTGCTCGAGAAGGCGCCCTACAATTGGTACATCGAGGCCAACGAGGCGGTTGGGCTAGGGCTGATCGAGGGGGTGCTGTAGCGCTACGTCATTCCGGACGAGCGAAGCGGAGATCCGGAACCGGTGCGCTACCGCTGATCAGAAAAAGCGACGCGCACCGGTTCCGGGTTCGCCTACGGCGCCCCGGAATGACGGGGATCGAGGCTTCACTCTTCCCGCCCTAGCGCTCCCGCCAACTCCCGCCATTCCCGCGCGCCCAACCCACTCGAAACGGCGTCCACCACTTCGCCCGCCACCATCCGCTTCACCGCAGCCAGCGCGCCCCGCGACAGCGTCACCGCGCCGAGCCTGTGCTCGAGGAAGGCCTCGTGGGTGATCGGCACCCAGCGCGCGAGCATGTCGGACATGGCCTCGGCGTAGACGCGGATCTCGTACTGGGCGTGAGGATCGGCACGTAAGCGCAGGAAATTCATGAAATTATGGAGGTTCGTCTTCCAGTACCACTGGGTGTAGGTGGCGAGCGTCAGGTCGATGCGCGCCAGTTCGCGGGCGAGACCGTCGCGAGAGGGGTCGAGCGGTGCGCCGTTCTCGTCCTCGTTCAGCATCCAGGCGTAGTTTGCGTACGTGCGCTCGGCGTCGCTGCGCAGCAGGTCGAGGACCTTTGCTGCCTCGCCCGGCCCCAAAGCGTCGCCCCGGCCCTGGCGGTTGACGCGCGCCTGCGCCTTCAGCTGCTCGGGCTCGGGCAGATAGAACTCGCGGTCGAGCACGGAGTAGCGGGCGGAATACTCGTTCACGCTGGCGGTGCGGTGGCGGATCCACTGCCGCGCCACGAAGATCGGCAGCTTCACGTGGAGCTTGATCTCGGCCATCTCGAACGGCGTCGTGTGCCAATGCCGCATCAGGTAGTGGATGAGGCCGCGGTCCTCCTGGGTCTTGCGCGTGCCGCGGCCGTAGGAGACGCGTGCCGCCTGCACCACGCAGGCGTCGTCGCCCATGTAGTCGATCACGCGGACGAAGCCGTGATCGAGCAGCGGCACCGGCTGGAAGAGGATCTCCTCGAGCGCTGGCACGCAGGGACGCAGCGTCTGCGAGCGGGCGGCGCGGGCCGCGTCGATCTCCTGGCGTTGCGCGTCGCTGATGGTCATGGCGGGCTCCGGGCGGCCCGCCGATGTAGCGGGCGCCCGCGCCGATGTCACCGCGTTCGGGCGCCGCTGTCGGCGCCCAGCCCGATGTCCTCAGAAATCGTATCGGTACCCGCTACCGGGATAGTAGCCACCGCGGTCGGCACGACGGTACTCGCGCGGCGGCGCGGCATAGGCGACGACGCCCTTTGTCGTGGTCACCGTCCAGCCGCCGCCGTGGCGGTCGATGGATTTCACCACGCCGGCGCCCGGGATGCTGACGCCCGGCACCACCTCGAGCGTGCCGCGGCGGCCCTCGATCAGCGCCACCCCCTGGTAGACGTCGCGCACCACCCAGGCGGAGATCAGCTGCGGCTTGACCGGCTCCTCGGTCGCTTGAGGCTTGGCGTCCGCTGCCTTCAGGTCGGTCGGGCGAGGCACCGGCTTGGCCTCGATGGGCTCGGCCGCCCTGGCATCGGCCGCGTGCGGCAGCGAGGCGGTAGGAGCCGCGTCGACGCTGGAGCGCTCGAGCTTGCCGAGCCTATCGACGAGCTGCTGCATCTTAGACGTCGGCTGCGCGAGCTTGTCGATCTTGCCATCGAGGCGCGCCACTGTGGCGGATTGCTCGCTGCGCGCCGCGCCCAAGCTCGTCTTCACGTTGTCGAGACCGGCCTGCAGCACGCGCACCTGAGCCGCCACCTTGCTCTGGTCGCCGACGCTGGTCTGCAGCGCGTCGAGCCGCGCCTGCAGCGCATGCACGCTGTCGGCGAGCTCGCGGTTGCGGCTTCGCAGCTCGGTCATCGGATCGCCGGCCGGCATCGGAACGGTCGCCGCAGCGACCTTGGCCGGCACGTCCGTCGCCGGTCGGCGCACGACGTGGTCGCCGACCGTCCAGGCGAAACCGATGAGGCCGACGATCATCGCGGCGTGGGCGCTGTAGTCGAGCAGGCGGGTGCGCAAGCCGCGCGGCGCCGCTGCTTCGTCGGACTTGGCGGCGACGAACGGGTCGATGCCCGGCACATCGGGCACCGGCGCGAGCGCGTTGGACTTGCTGCTGTCGTCGGGTGTCGTATCGGCCGAGATGGTCATGTCTTAAGATCCACCGTTCGATGGGGCTCGCATCGATGGATTTGCGCAAGTTTCGCTTAACGCCGTCTTAAGCAAACGCGCCGAGCCCCTGGCGCCCCCGCGCCGTTCGACCGGAAGCGTCGCGGCGAACCGAAGCGGAAACAAGGCGTTCTCCGTTTCGGAAGGAGGCGACCATGATCAACATCTCGTCATTGGTCCGAATCGCTTGTTGTGCCTCGGGGGTCGTTGCTGCGATCAGCGTTTCGGCACTGGCCCAGGATCTGCCGTCGCGCGACCAACCGCAGAATGGCGGCGCCGGCATTCGATCCGGGAACATCACATCGACCGGCCAGACGGTGCCCAACCCTGGCGCGTCGCAGAGCGCCGGTACGACACCCATGGACAAGGGCATCGAGCAGCAAGACACCAAGATCCAGTCCAGCATCTGCAAAGGATGCTGAACCCGCTATAAGCGCGCTGCCGACACGAGGAGTGCGCCATGAACGTCGAAGGCAAGCCGCGCCGAACCATCTGGCTCGCGCCGAATGGGCTTGACGTCGAAATCATCGACCAGCGCGCGCTTCCGCATTGCTTCGTCGTCGAGACGCTGCGGACGCTGCACGATTCCGCCGCCGCCATCCGCGACATGCACGTGCGCGGGGCGCCGCTGATCGGTGTCACCGCCGCCTACGGCATCGCCCTCGCGCTTCGCGATAGAGCCGACGATGCTCGGTTGGCGGAGGCAAGCCGCGAGCTGCTCGCGACACGGCCGACGGCCGTGAATCTGCGCTGGGCGCTGGACGCGATGCGCACCCATCTGTTGCCGCTGCCGCCGTCCGAACGCAGCGCCGCCGCCTACCAACGAGCCGCGGCGATGGCGGAGGAGGATATCGAGCTGTGCCGCGCTATGGCCGGGCACGGCCTCGGCCTGCTGCGCGATCTCGCGGCCAAGAACCCCGGCCGTCCGATCAACGTGCTGACCCACTGCAATGCCGGCTGGCTCGCCACCGTCGATTGGGGAACCGCCACGGCGCCGATCTACGCCGCGCACGAGGCCGGCTTGCCGATCCACGTCTTCGTCGACGAGACGCGGCCACGCAACCAGGGCGCGGCGTTGACGGCATGGGAACTCGGCCAGCACGGCGTGCCGCACACGCTGGTGGTCGACAACGTCGGCGGCCACCTGATGCAGCACGGCAAGGTCGATTGCGTCATCGTCGGCACCGACCGCACCACCGCGAGCGGCGACGTCTGCAACAAGATCGGGACCTACCTCAAGGCGCTCGCCGCTCACGCCAACGGCGTCCCCTTTTACGTCGCCGCACCCTCGCCCTCGGTCGACTTCGCCATCGACGACGGCGTGCGCAACATTCCGATCGAGGAGCGGAGCGCCGACGAGGTCACCCACATGTCAGGCCTCACCGCCTCGGGCGAGATCGCCGAGGTGCAGGTCTCGCCGAGGGGCACGCCGGTGCTCAACTACGCCTTCGACGTGACGCCGGCAGCGCTGGTCACAGCACTGATTACCGAGCGCGGCGTGATTCCGGCGACGCGGGAAGGCCTGGCCCGGGCCTTTCCCGAGCGCGTGCTGCGCGAGGCGGCGGAGTAGGGCTGCCCGCCCCGTGCTGATCCTCGTTCGCCACGCCCCGCCGTTCCGGCGCTGGCACCTGCGATTGGGCGAGCGGCTCGAGGCAGCCGGTCATTGCGTGCGCTACGAGGCAGTCGGAACGGCGTCGGGACGTCGCTTTCTGGCCCTGGAACGCCGGCTCTATCGTGTTGCCGCTGATTGGGACGCTACTGAGCCGCCACCGCCCGCATCCGAAGCGTGGATGCCCGAACTGACCCTGGTGCTCGCCGGGCCGCTGCCGGACGCCGGTTTCGTCGTGCAGCCGGATTTCGGCGGTCGGACGGGCGAGGGCCCCCTGATCGCCGCAGCGCGCGCGGGCATCGCGCCCGTCTTCGCCGTGCGCGGCGGGCTGCCGGGTGATCTGCGCCTCCTCGCCCGCGGCCGTCCGGCGCTGGAAGATGCGCACGTTTCGGCCCGCGCGTTGGAAGACCTGCTGCCACGCCTCGTCACGCTTCTCGCGCAGGCCGTGTCGCACCTGGGCTGCGAGGAGGGCAAGCCGCTGCCGGTGCTCGACGAGGATGTCGCCCTGTGCCGGCGTTCGGCTGCCGCATCCCTCGCAGGCGGCCTCGCGCACAAGCTCGTCCGCCGCTTCGGTCCCGCGCGCGGACGCCCCGAGCACTGGCGCATCGCCCTGCGCCGCGAGAACGAGAGCGCCTACGCCTTGCTCCCCGACGACCCGTCGTGCTTTCGAGCCGACCCCTTCCTCTTCGCAGAGGGCGGTTGCCTCTGGTTGTTCACCGAGGACTATCCCTACGCCACCGGCAAGGGCGTGATCGTCTGCCAGGCCGTTGCTGCCGCTGAGGGCCAAGCCGATACCCGCACCGTCCTCGAAGAGCCCTTCCACCTCTCGTATCCCCTCGTGCTGCGGCACGGCGGCACGATCTACATGCTGCCGGAGACTTCGGCCGCCGCCCGCGTCCAGCTTTACCGTGCCAGTCGATTTCCCGATCGCTGGGTGCCGGACGCAGTGCTTCTCGAGAGGCGCAACCTCGCCGATGCCACGCCGGTTTTCCACGATGGCCGCTGGTGGCTCTTCGCCACGAGCAACGAGGACGGCGGCTCGAGCTGGGACCAGCTGCACCTGTTCCACGCTCCCGATCTCCTCGGGCCGTGGACGGCGCATGCCGGCAACCCCGTGCTGATCGACGCCGGCACGGCGCGCCCGGCCGGGCAGATGTGGCACGAGGACGGCGTGCTGATGCGGCCGGCCCAGGATTGCCGTACCGGCTATGGTGCCGGACTTGCGATCTGTCGGGTCGACCGGCTCGACGAAGGTGGATTCCGCCAGAGCGTGGTGCGGCGCATCGGACCACCGCCGGGCTTCGATGCCGACGGTCTGCACACGCTCAACCGCGCCGCGGGCTGGGAGGTGGTGGATCTCAAGGTGCCGCATCCACGGTGATGCGCAATCAAGTCACGCCACCGCCGGCGGCGATTTCGGCGGCGGCTCCGAGGACTTCTCCTTCGCCGGCTCGCCAGCCAGCTCGATCTCCAGGCCGCTGTCCCCACGGATCAGCCGGCGGCCGCCGGTCCACACGACGATGCCGAGGATCGCCACGCCGGCATAGGCGATGAACGAGCCGCCGAAGCCGAAACGATCGGCGACGAAGCCACCGATGAGCGGGCTGATCGTCGCCCCGGCGCCGAAAGTGGTAAGGACCAGCCCGAGCGCAGCGCTGGTGCGACCGGTGCCGGCCATGATCTCGGCGTTGAGGACAGGAATGGCCACGAGCGCCAGGCCGACCGATACCCCTTCCAGCGCCTCGACCAGCACGACGAGCGCCCAGCTGTGCGCGAAATAGGCCAGCACCGCGCGCACTGCCACGATGGCGAGGACGATCGTCATCACGCCGGAATAGCCGCGCCGGCGCGCGAGCCGTGGAGCCAGGAGCGCGGAGGGGATCATGAAGCCGCGCGAAACCACGCACATCACGCCGGTGGTGATGCTCGGATCGCTGCCGGCGGCCGAGCGTGCCTCGGCGAGGAACGGCAGCATGGCGCTGCTCGCCGCCTGATAGATCAGCACGACGAGCGCGAGCAGGAGCAGTCCGCGCAACCCGAGCAGCGCCCGCCAGGTCGGCTCGTCGCTGGCCTCGCCCGCGCGCGCGACGGCATGGTCGATCGCCTCCGGCCTGATCCGGACGACCACGAAGGACGAGAGTACGGACGAGGCCACGATGGTCACGGCGACGTATTGCAGACCGAAGAAGTAGCCGAGCGCCGCCGCCAGCGCCGAGCGCGTGGCGTTGCCGGCATTGTTGAACGCCTCGTTGCGCGACAGCCGGTGTGCGAAGGCGTTGCGGCCGACTATGCCGAGCGTCATCGCCGCCAGCAGCGGCGCCAGAGCCGTGTCGCCGATGCCGATCAGGAGCTGCGCGGCACCGATCAGGCCGATGTGCGAGGATGCCACGATCGTCACCGCGCCTACCGCGATCACCAGCACGGCGAACATCAGAAGTTCGCGCTTGCGGTGGGACTTGTCGACCCAGACGCCGATCGGTGTGGTGAAGGCGAGGCCGCCGACCCCGGCCAGCGACATGATGATGCCGGTCGCGCCGGGATTGAAGTTGCGGGCCTGCAGGTAGACCGCGATGAAAGGGCCGAAGCCCTCGCGGGCACCGGCGAGGACGAAGTTCAGCGCGTCGAGAGAGGTCCGAGCCCGCACGTCCGTATCCCGTTGGGGCCAAGCCTCGGACCATCGAGCCCGATAAGGCCCGATCGTCGCGGCGGCCTGCGCCAGATCAACCTTGGATGAAGATGCGCGCGGTATCCACCCATCTTGATCTTATCTCGCTCTCATCTATCGCGTTGCGGTATGGCCTCTTTGAGCATAGCCACAGCGAAATGAGTTCCGACCCCAAGACCCCCGAGCCGAACGGAAAGCCCGGCGATTCTGCGGCCGACCTGATTCATGACCTTGCCAGCAAAGCTCCGGCGAAGGGACTGGAGACTGTGAAGGCAGCCAGCGATGCGGTTCAGAGCCAGACCGGCGACGATCGAAAATCCCGCATCGAGCGGCGGGCCTACGAACTTTGGGAGGCCAGCGGCGGCCACCAGGGCTCTCAGGAGGACTTCTGGTACAAGGCGGAAGCGGAGATCGCTGCCGAGGACGGTTGACGCGCGGCGGCTCGGCTAGCAAGGGCGCTTGCGGCCTCGATGATCGCGTGCCGCGCTAGTCTCGATGGGGCAGATGCCGCCTGTCGGGGCGGGTACCATCAGCCCAGCGAGCGATCACGCGTCCTGCTAAGGCGGCCGACCTCCCTGGTATCTTCATCGGAACGCGCCGGCTTCCAACTCGGGCTGCGTCGCCGGGGCGTCGCCGCCGCCGAGGAAGATGCGGAAGGCGGGGTTGCCGGTCTCGTCCCACCAGGGGAAGCCGAGTGCGGCGAGATCGCCTTCGAAGCGCGTTTGGTTTTCGGGAGTCACCTCGAAGCCGGCCAGCACGCGGCCGTAATCGGCACCATGATTACGGTAATGGAACAAGGTGATGTTCCAGCCCTGCGCCAGGCCTTCGAGGAATTTGAGCAGGGCGCCGGGTCGCTCCGGGAATTGGAAGCGATAGAGCCGCTCGTCGGAAAGGCCTGCGACTCGACCCCCGACCATGTAGCGAATGTGCACCTTGGCCGTCTCGTCCTCGGACAGGTCGGCGACGTCGTAGCCCGCGTCGCGCAACGTCTCGACGAGCGCGTGTCGCTCCGCGTCGCCGCCGGCGAGGCGCACGCCCATGAAGACGTGGGCGGCGTCAGGTCCAGCCCAACGATAATTGAACTCGGTCACGGCTCGCGGTCCGACCGTGCGGATGAACTCGAGATAGGCGCCCTTGCGCTCGGGAATCGTCACGGCCAGCAGCGCCTCGCGGCGCTCACCCAGCTCGGCGCGCTCGGCAATGTGACGCAGACGGTCGAAATTGAGGTTCGCGCCGGAGTTGATGGTCACCAGGGCACCCACCCCGAGCCCGTCGACCACTCCGCGCTCGGCTGGCTGGTGGACGGTCATCACACCCTTCCGCCGGAGCGGGGCTACTTCCTCGAGCTCTCCTATCGCATGCACCCCGCGGTGTGCGGGCCGGTCTCGCGACTGTCCTACGACGGACGGCTCCGCTCGCAGGAGGACGTCAGTGCGGCTCGCCGCCTCGACGGCGTCACCCCCGGCGTCCGCGAGCTGACCGTCGAGCACGACGGCAACTCGACCGACAGCCCCGAGGAAGC
>CAZZWW010000089.1:0-9321 GCA_964657815.1 Vulcanimicrobiota bacterium
CGCAGGACGCGGACGGTGTCCTCGGCGTCGAGGTCGAGACGCATGTTCATCTTCACGCGGCCGACGGCCGAGAGGTCGTAGCGCTCGGGATCGAAGAACAGCGACTCGAACATCTTCTCGGCGGTGTCGAGCGTCGGCGGCTCGCCCGGGCGCATGACGCGGTAGATGTCGAACAGCGCCTCCTCCCGCGAGTGGTTCTTGTCCACCGCGAGCGTGTTGCGGATGTAGGGGCCGATGTTGATGTGGTCGATGTCGAGCAGCGGCAGCTCCTCGAAGCCGGCCTCGATCAGCGCCTGCAGCGACTTCGCGGTGATCTCCTCGCCGGCCTCGGCGAAGATCTCGCCGGTCGACGGGTTGAACAGATCGGCGGCGATGTACTGGCCGTGCAGGTCGTCGTCGGCCGCCTTCAGGGATTTGACGCCCTTCTCGTCGAGCTGGCGGATCGAGCGGACGGTCAGCTTCTTGCCGGCCTCGACCACGACCTCGTTGGTGTCGGCGTCGATAAGGTCGGTCGAGACCTTCACGCCCTTCATGCGATCGCCGTTGAACGGAAAGCGCCAGCCGTCCTTCACCCGGTCGTAGGTGATGGTCTTGTAGAAGGTCGACAGGATCTCCTCGCCGTCCATGCCGAGCGCATAGAGCAGCGACGTCGCCGGGATCTTCCGGCGCCGGTCGATACGCGCATAGACGATGTCCTTGGCGTCGAACTCGATGTCGAGCCAGGAGCCGCGATACGGGATGATGCGTGCGGCAAACAAGAGCTTGCCCGACGAATGGCTCTTGCCCTTGTCGTGATCGAAGAAGACGCCCGGCGAGCGGTGCATCTGCGAGACGATCACGCGCTCGGTGCCGTTGACGATGAAGGTGCCGTTCATCGTCATGAACGGCATGTCGCCCATGTAGACGTCCTGCTCCTTGATGTCCTTGACCGACTTGGCGCCGGTGTCGGGATCGACGTCGAACACGATGAGGCGCAAGGTCACCTTGAGCGGTGCCGCGAAGGTGATGCCGCGCTGGCGGCACTCGTCGACGTCGAACTTCGGCGCCTCGAACTCGTACTTGACGAACTCGAGCAGCGAAGTCTGCGCGAAGTCGGAGATCGGGAAGACCGAGCGGAACACCGACTGCAGGCCCTCGTCCGGGCGGCCGCCCTCGGGCTCGTCGACGAGCAGGAACTGGTCGTAGGATGCCTTCTGGACCTCGATGAGGTTCGGCATCTCGGCGATCTCGGCGATGTGCCCGAACACCTTGCGGACGCGCTTGCGAGGGCTGAATGTCTGCGCTTGGGTTAAGGCCATGGTCTAGCTCCTCGCATTGTGGGCGGCGATCCCGCGGCGGGATCGCCCGGCGCTCCGGCAGGGGCGCATGAAATCCTGTGCGTCGACCGGGGCCTGAACCCCTCGGAGACCGCCCTTGCGGGCAGGCTCAAACGCGAAAGCCGGAGAGGCCGTCAGGCCTTCCGGTTGGTGTGGGCTGGCGCAGCAGGAATGCCGCGCCGGCCCGTCGGCGTGTGGAGATTGCGTCGCAATCTGACCTACTTGAGCTCCACCTTGGCGCCGGCCTTCTCCAGCTGGGCCTTGAGCTTGGCGGCGTCGTCCTTGTTGACGCCTTCCTTGACCGGCTTGGGCGCGCCCTCGACCAGGTCCTTGGCTTCCTTGAGGCCGAGGCCGGTGATCGCGCGGACCTCCTTGATGACCTCGATCTTCTTGTCGCCGATCGCGGCGAGGACGACCGTGAACTCGGTCTGCTCCTCGACCGGGGCGGCGGCGGCACCACCGGCGGCAGGGCCGGCAACGGCGACCGCGGCGGCGGCCGAGACGCCCCACTTCTCTTCGAGAAGCTTGGCGAGGTCTGCGGCTTCGAGAACGGTCAGGCTGGAGAGGTCGTCGACGATCTTTTCGAGATTGGCCATGGGTTCAGTTCCTTCGATGATGGGTTCGATTGAGGAGGATGTCTGGTGTGATCGCGGTCAGGCGGCTTCGGCTTCCGCCTTGTCCGCATTGGCGCTGTCTCGGTCCGCGTAGGCGGCAAAGACGCGCGCGAGCTTGGCGGCCGGAGCCGTCTGCAGCTGCGCGAGCTTGGTCGCGGGCGCCTGCACGAGGCCGATGATCTTCGCGCGAAGTTCATCGAGCGACAGCATCGTCGCCAGCGACTTGACCGAGTTGACGTCGAGCGCGGTGTGACCCATCGCGCCGCCGAGGATGACGAGCTTGTCGAAATCCTTGGCGAAGGCGACCGCAGCCTTGGGGGCGGCGACCGGATCGTCCGAATAGGCGATCAGGGTCGGACCGGTCATGAGACCGGAGATGGACGCGCTCGGCGTCCCTTCGAGAGCGATCTTGACCAGACGGTTCTTCGCGACCTCGACCTTGGCCCCAGCGTCGCGCATCCGCTTACGCAGATTTTGCATCTGGGCCACGGTCAGGCCGGAATAATGGGCCACCACCACGACGGACGTCGTCTTGAAGACGTCGTTCAGCGTGGCAACGGCCTCCTTCTTTTCCGCTCTGTCCACTTGCGTCTCCTGGAGACTTTGAGTCTCCTGGCGCGGGCCCGGAAGCCCGCAGGTTGCAGGAACCACCAAGAACTGCCGTGAGGCAGGAGGCGGCGCGGCACCTGTCCCCGGTCGGGCGCGAACGCCGTTCCGGCAGAGGGATCGAACCAAAATCGTGCAAGCGCGGGCGAACCGCCCAGCCTGCCAAAATCCGGCTTCCCCGTCTATGCTGGCACCCCGTTCGACCGGCGGAACCGGACGGAGACGAGGACATTAAGCGAACGTTACAGCGATGCTGCAGCATCCTCGCCGGCAGTCTAGGACAGGACATGGCCGATCGGGACACGGGGAAGCCCCCGGCCCTTCCGGCCAATCCATCACATCACGTTTCGAGCCGTCGAAGCGAGCTGAAGCGCAACGCGATATCTCTTTTGAATTCGAAGCGACTCTTCGTCAGCTTCGAACCTCTATCTAACGGCTGAAAAACCGCTTGCCAAGTGGGAAACTTTCGTTTCCGCCGTTTTATCCCGGATCAGGCCGGCGCGCCGGCGGCAATCGTCGAGGGATCGACCTTGACGCCTGGCCCCATCGTCGAGGAGATCGCGATGCGCTGCAGGTAGGTGCCCTTGGCACCGGCCGGCTTGGCCTTGGACACCGCGTCGACGAAGGCGTTGATGTTCTGCACGAGCTGGTCCGTGCCGAACGAAGCCTTGCCGACGCTGCCCTGGATGATCCCGGCCTTCTCGACGCGGAACTCGACGGCGCCGCCCTTCGAGGCCTTGACCGCGGCGGTGACGTCCATCGTCACGGTGCCGACCTTGGGGTTCGGCATCATGCCGCGCGGGCCGAGCACCTTGCCGAGGCGGCCGACGAGCGGCATCATGTCCGGCGTGGCGATGCAGCGATCGAAGTCGATCGTGCCGCCCTGCACCGTGGTGACGAGATCCTCGGCGCCGACGATGTCGGCGCCAGCCGCCTTGGCCTCGTCGGCCTTGGCGCCGCGGGCGAACACCGCGACCTTCAGGGTGCGGCCGGTCCCGTTGGGCAGATTGACCACGCCGCGGACCATCTGGTCGGCGTGCTTCGGATCGACGCCGAGGTTCATGGCGATCTCGACGGTCTCGTCGAACTTCGCCGAGGCGCGCTCCTTCACCAGGGCCACCGCGTCGTTGACGGGGTAGAGCTTGATCCGGTCGATGCCCTCGCGGGCCTTGTTGAGACGCTTGTCTGCCATGGTCCTTACCCCACCACCTCGAGGCCCATCGAACGGGCGGAGCCTTCGATCATCGCGCTGGCCGCTTCGACCGAAGCGCAGTTCAGATCGGGCATCTTCTTCGTCGCGATCTCCGCGATCTGTGCCTTCGAGATCTTTCCGACGAACGCGCCCTTGCCGACCGTCGCCGAGCCGGACTTGATGCCCGAGGCCTGCTTGAGGAAGTAGGACACGGGCGGCTGCTTCATCTCGAAGGTGAAGGAGCGGTCCTGATAGGCGGTGATGATGACGGGGATCGGCATCCCCTTCTCGAGCTGCTGCGTCTTGGCGTTGAACGCCTTGCAGAACTCCATGATGTTCAGGCCGCGCTGGCCGAGCGCGGGGCCGATCGGCGGCGACGGATTCGCGGAACCCGCCGGCACCTGCAGCTTGATGTAGCCGGTGACCTTCTTTGCCATGAGATACTCCTCTGATCGTGGTGCGGCGCTGGCTCGCCTCCCACGGGGTTTCGATCATCCGCCCGAGCGGCGATCTTCGTCTTCCGGAAGGAAGACAGATTGGTTGTCAGGCCACCTTCTCGACCTGGGCGTATTCCAGCTCGACCGGCGTGGCGCGGCCGAAGATCGAGACCGCGACCTTGACGCGCGAACGGCCCTCGTCGACCTCCTCGATCGTCCCGTTGAACGATGCGAACGGGCCGTCGGCGACCCTGACGTTCTCGCCGATCTCGAAGCGGATCGTGGTCTTGGGACGCTCGACCCCGTCCTGCACCTGGCCCTTGATCCGCTCGGCCTCGGCGTCGGGGATCGGCACCGGCTTCTTGTCGGCGCCGAGAAAGCCGGTGACCTTCGGCGTGTTCTTGATCAGGTGGTAGATGTCGTCGGACAGGTCGCACTTGACCAGCACGTAGCCCGGAAAGAACTTGCGCTCGGCGGCGACCTTGCGGCCCTTGCGGACCTCGGTGACGTTCTCGGTCGGCACCAGGATCTCGTCGAACTTCTCCTCGAGGCCGCGCTGCGCCGCCTGCTCGCGGATCGACTGCGCGACCTTCTTCTCGAAGTTCGAATGGGCGTGAACGATATACCAGCGCTTGTTCATGACGGTCTATTCTGCTCGGTCGACTAGTGGCCGAAGCCGAGGATGGTCTGGATGGCGAGGTGGATCAGCTGATCGGTGATCGCCAGGAACGCCGAGGCCAGCACGCACATCAGCATCACCAACACCGTGGTGATGACGGTCTCGCGTCGGTTCGGCCAAGTGACCTTGTTGCCCTCCTGGCGGACCTCCTGGATGAACTCGAAAGGATTGGCCATGTGCCCGATCGTGGGTGCGGAAACGGGCTCGTTCGACGGCCCGAAAAACAAATGGGCGCGGAACCTGTAGGTCCCACGCCACGATTGGTCCTAACGAGACTCGTCGATTTACGCAAGCCTCGTCGGCGCGAAAGCCGTCGGGTGGCCGCTCAGGCCTTGGCGCCCTGCGCCTCCGGCAACGACGAGGAAGCGAAGATCAAGCCGGCGCCCGCCCCGGCGATCGAAGCGGCGCCGAGCACCCAGGTCAGGCGCGTCAGCACGGTCCCGGCATCGCCGAAGGCCAGGATCTGCAGCGCCCAGATCGCGCCCACGCAGATCGCCATGAAGCCGATCATGCGGAGCAAGCTCGGGCCGTTCGCTTCGTTGGTCATGTCCATTCCCCTCTGTTGACGGAAGAACATGCAAGCCTACCACCCGGTTCACGGACCCAAGCGTGGTTTCCAGAGGCGTGGCTAAAACATCACTAAAATGCGGCGGATGTGCTCGATGTCGCCGGATTAGGTGGTGCTGCTCACCAAGGACTTCTCCACGAGGTCCTCGACCCACTCCGGCTGGGTCTCGCCAGTCGAGCGGCCGACTTCCTTGACGCCGCGGAACGCGATCAGCGTGCTCTGCACGTTGGCGTGAAACTTCCGCATGACGTCCTTCTGCGTGTCGAAGTTGACCTTGAAGATCACGAGATCCTTGAACTTGGGCTCGGCGCGCAATTTCTCGATGATCGGTGCCTGACGCGCGCAGATCTGGCACCAGGTGGCGTAGGTGTCGACGAGGATCGGCTTGCCGGCCTTCTGCGCGGCGTCGAAGGCAGCCTCGGTGTAGGGCTGCGGCGCGTTCCCGTCTTCGGCGAACGCGTTCGACAGCGGCATGGCGGCGGGTAGCGCCAGGATCAGCGCGGCGGCGCCTAAGAGGGCGAGTGTCTGGCGGCGGTCGATCGACATGATGGATCTCCTGGAATGACCGCCGCTCGGACGGGATGAATGCGCCCTATTGGGTCGCGTCTTTCGGCAAGGACTCGACCCAAGCGGCATCCGGCTTGACCTCGCGAGTGTCGTGATCGGCCTGCCAACCCTCTGTGCCCTCGGGGTACCAGTACACTTTGGTGTAGCCGTCGCCGATCAGCCGCTTGGCGGCGTTCCAGCTTCCCCAGCAGTCGGGATGGCAGAAGGTCACGATCGGCTTCGCCTTGTCGCCCCCCGTCAGCGCCGAGACCCGCGCCTTGAAGGCGTCGGCGTAGGCTCCGTCGGCATCGCCCTTGCCTCCGCCTTGCAGGAACACGGCCCCCGGCAGCGAGCGATGGCTCGGCAGCCAGATCATGTCCTTGCTCATGCTCGGCGGCTTGCGATCCTTCTCGGCGACATCGAGGAGCAATGGGTGCTCCGCGTCGATGAGCTTGGCGAGGCGCGCCGTGTCGATCACCGTGCCGCCGGCCACGCCGTTGGGCGTGTAGCCGTGCATCGCGCCTTGGTAGAAGCCTTTCGGCTCGGGCACGCGGCCCGGTGCCACCGCCGAGGGCTCGTCGGCGACGGCGACCGCGACTGTCGTCAACGCCGCCGACGCGGCGAGAACCGACGAAACGAGGAGCGCCTTGACCCGCATCAGTTGCTGACGTTCGGCACGTTGAACGTCTTCGTCCAGGTGCCCTTCTGCGAGTCCACGACATTGACCTTCACCTCGCCTTTGGCGGCCGAAGGCAGCAGGTCGAAGGTGATCACCGGGTTGGTCGCCAGCGAGATGTCCGTGTCGAGATCGAAGACCTTCTTGTTGTCGTAGGCCACGTCGATCTTCTGGATGTACCGCGCCGGCGTGAAGTCACGCGTGACCTGGTTCATCTGCATGCCGTTGAAGTTCGGATGCTTGATCATCAAGGTGGCATCGACCGGCTTGTCGGCCTGCACGTCGCCGGCGATCTTCAGGCGCATCTCGCCCATGCCCTGCATGGCCTCCTCGTCGCTCACGCCCATCGGGGCCGAGCAGCCGCCTGACGCTTTGACGAACTTGGTGGTCTCATGGAGCGACCCATCCTTCATCACCGCGACGGCGTGCATGTCGGTGTAGGTGTTGACCCTGACCCGCAGCTTGATCTCGCGGGGATCGGCGTCCGGGCCGAACTGGAAGTGCGCGGCGATCGGCGAAGGGTTGTCGTCGATGACGAGGTAGAGCCCGGCCACGTCCTTGGGGTTCGTCAGCGAGATCGTGATCGGCACGAGGGCCGCATCCTCGGCACGCTTCGGCGCGTCGAGCTTGATCGCGGCGTCGTCGACCTTGGCGGTCTTGCCGTCGAAGATCTGCTTCTGGAGATCCTGCCAGCGTTCCTGACGCTGCTGGTCGGAATCGTCGGTTCCGGCGCGAGCCGGCAGAGCGGCGACGGCCACGGCGCTGGTTGCGACGGCGGCCAAGGCGATGCGGCGCAGATTGCTTGTCATGATGTTACGACCTTTCATTCCCATTCGAGTTCGCGGAACGCTTCGGTGACGTTGCGAGCGTTGTAATCGTCGAACAATGCCCAGCGGGCCCGTTCGGTTTGCGCGACGGTGGCATTGGCCTGCGAAATGTCCTTGCCGGCCTTGATCGCCCCACGCACGCCATCGCGGAGACTCGTCAGATAGGTGCGTAACGAGAGCACCGCCTCGGCGAACTTCACCTTGGTCGGACCATGCCCGGGCACGGCATATTCGGCCTTCATGGCCTCGAGCTTGTCGAGTTCCTTGAGCCAGCCGAGCAGGCTGCCGTCGATGGAAGGGATCCGGTTCACGAAGAGAAGGTCGGCCGGCAGCAGCAACCCGCTCTGCTTGTCGAGCATCGAGAGGTCGCAATCAGTATGCGCCGCGCCGTGCGCCTGGAAGGTGATCACGCGATCCCCGATGTCCAGCGTGTCGGTGTCGGCAACGGTATGGGTCGGTTTGATCAACGGCCCGGTCTTGTCGGCGCCGAAGAGGTCGATCAGGCGCTTGCGGTAGAACTCGCCCCGGGCATCGAGCGATGCCGGCAGCTTGGCGTGACCGATGAAGGCGGGTTTGTCTTCGACGAAGGCGCCGGCGCCGAAGGTATGGTCGGGATGCACGTGGCTGATCACGACCCAGCGGATCGGCTTTTGCGTGCGTTTCCTGATCTCGCCGCGCAGCCATTGACCGTCGGCCAGGCTGCCTCCGCTCTCCGTGACCAGCACGCCGTCGTGCCCGACGATGAAGCCCGTGTTGCAGATCGCGTCGAGATTCTGCGAGGTGGCGTCGGCCAGGACGCCCTGGCGGATGAAGATCCCGGGCGCCACCTCGTCGAGCATGAAGCTCTCGGCATGGGCCGCAGCGCCGAGACAGCAGAGGCACAGGCCACCGAAACCGGCGATCAGGGCGCTGCGGCGGCTGGATCCATTGGTGGCGTCGAGCCTGTGAACCATCTCTCCTCCATCGGGCAGGTTGTATCCCCCGCCTCGACAAGCTCCCATCTAGTAGGTAGAGAACGCGATAGCAAACCAATTCCTATCGTCCAAACGGCCGGAAGAGACCAGGAAGGCCTTTCATGCGCGACACTCGCGCCGAACTCCTCGCCGAAGCCGAGCTGCTGATCCGCAGGCGCGGCTACTCCGGCTTCAGCTACGCCGATCTCGCCGGCAGCGTCGGCATCCGCAAGGCGAGCATCCACCACCACTTCCCCGCCAAGAGCGATCTGGCGACGGCTCTGCTCGCCTCGTTCGATGCGCGCTACGATGTGGCCATGGCGGAGATCCTGCGGACGTCGTCGAGCGGGCTCGATCGCGTTCGCGCCTATGCGCATCTCTACCTCGAAGGCGTCGAGAAGGGCCTCGGCTGCCTCTGCGCCGCCTTCGCCGCCGAGCTCGACACTCTGCCCGACGCTTTGCGGTCGGATCTTTCCGGATTCTTCGCCAAGCACGTCGGCTGGCTCGAGCGGGTGTTGAGCGAAGGTGTGACCGACGGCACGATTCGCCCGGGCTCCAAGCCGGCTCTGCAGGCGCGGATGATCGTGGCGGCCCTCGAGGGTGCGCTGATGATGGAACGCGTGCTCGACGGGACCTCCGGTTTCACCAGCAGCTTGTCCGTGATCGAGGACGCGCTGCGCCCGCTCGCCTAGCTGGAGACCAGCGAGATCGGCAGGCGGTGGCGAGATTGCCGCCATCTGCAGGATGGTCGATCCGGGGGCGATCGAAGCGGCGTCACGCCGACGCGCGATGGGCCTGCGTCGAGGTGCGATGATCGATTTTTGGAGAAGATCCTTCTCCAATCGGACAAGGTTTCCCTCTGCAACCTTGCACGCGGCCATTCCGACGCGGCCCGACGGCGATTGAC
>CAZZWW010000090.1:0-9273 GCA_964657815.1 Vulcanimicrobiota bacterium
CCTCCTCCTGGC
This sequence comes from Vulcanimicrobiota bacterium, assembly GCA_964657815.1. GTDB lineage: Bacteria > Pseudomonadota > Alphaproteobacteria > Rhizobiales > Beijerinckiaceae > RH-AL1. Next base: position 13 of record CAZZWW010000090.1, read on the forward strand.
GCGACAGCGCCTCCACGCGCGCGAGCGCCTCCTGCGCAGCACACTCGACGTGCTGCCGAGGCCCGTGAACCTCGCCGCGATCGTGGCGGACTGGCACACCGGCGAGGTCCTGGCGCGGGCTGGCAGCGGCAGCTACCACGACGCCGCGCGCCGCGGCGCCGTCGACATGACGCTGGCAGAGCGCTCGCCCGGATCGACTTTGAAGCCCTTCGTCTACGGCATGGCCTTCGACGGGCTCTTGGCCCATCCCGCCAGCCTGGTGCGCGACGAGCCGACCCGCTTCGACGATTACGCCCCGCACAATTTCGACGGCGGGTTCGACGGCGACGTCACGATCCGTCACGCGCTCCAGGCCTCGCTCAACCTGCCGGCGGTCGTCGTGCTGCAGCGGCTGGGTCCGGTGGTGTTCGCCCAGCGCTTCCGCGACGCCGGGCTGCCGCTCGCGTTCGACGACGCCACCGTGGCGCCAAGCCTGCCGGTCGTGCTCGGCGGCACCGGCATGACGCTCGAGCGGCTCGTCGCCGCCTATGCCGCGCTGGCCGACGGCGGCACGGTCAAGCCGCTCATCGAACGTCTGGGGGCCGGTCGGCCGGTCGGCGAGGCCGCCTTGATGCGCCGTCCCGCAGCAGATGCCGTGGTCGATATCCTCGCCGGCGTCCCGGCGCCGAAAGGCTTCGCCTCACGCTCCGGCCACGTCGCCTACAAGACGGGGACGTCCTACCGTTTTCGCGACGGCTGGGCTGTCGGCTTCGACGGCAGCCGCGTCGTCGGCGTCTGGATGGGGCGGGCAGACGGGGCCACCTGCACGAGCTGCGTCGGCGCGGCAGCCGCAGGCGTCCTGTTCCGGCTGTTCGACCTGCTCCCGCCCGACCCGCTGCCGGTGCGCGTTCTATCGCCCAACTTCGCGGGGTCGCCCCCGCCTTCGCTCGTCCGGGTGGGAGCGGCCCCGGCACCTCTCGGTGGCGACGCACCGCGCATCACGTTCCCGCTGGCCGATGCCCGTCTGCTGGTCGACGACGCGTCGCCGGCGGTGCGGCTCGCTGTGGAAGGCGGGCGCCGGCCCTATCGTTGGATCGTCGACGGGCGCGCCGTGGAGAGCCTGCCCTTCGCGCGCGACGCCTCCTGGCGCGCCGACGAAGGCTTCTCGCGCGTCACGGTCGTCGATGCGCTCGGACGCAGCGACGAGGTGAAGGTGAGGGTGGTCAAGCGGGACGCCAGTTTTGCCGACCCGCCTCCACCGGCAGAGCCTCAGCCGTAGGGGTTGCAGCGCGCCTCGATCGCGGCGCGGCTGGCCTGCTCGATGGCGGCGTCGTGATACCAGCCCGAGCCGGGGAGGGTCGGTGCGATCGTGCGGGCCGCGGGCGTCGCGCGGGACTCGTGACGTGATCCGCCGACGATCTCGAAGGTCTCGCGGTGGTCGTTCGTCTCGCGGAAATTGGAATGCAGGTTCATGTCCATGGGATTGCTCTTTCGTTTGGTGTCGGACGTACGAACCACAGATCTGCGAACGCTTTAAGCAGGTAGTTTTTGCAGCCCGTTTTCTGAGCAGAAACAATGAGCACAGCCAGCCTCTGATGCCGAAATTTTGCCAAGTTTTTGCTGTTTTTTGTTCTGTCATTGTTCTTTGCCGGGGATTGGTTCGAGCCTTTCTTCGGTGCTTGAGCGGAGGCAAGGCGGCCTGCGGCACCGTCTCCGCAGCTTCGCGCGCTGGCCCCGCCCGGCCCTCAGCAAGGAACCTCATCTTTCTTGCCGCGCGAGGCGTCGTAGACGGCCCCGCTTGACGTCTCGGGACCGTGCCCCTGTGATCGTGGCGTGGACATGCCGCCCAAACCTTCGAATCGTTCGCTGCGGCAGGCCCTCAGGGCGCACCCGCGCGTCGCCGACAAGGGTCGCACGCGCTGGCGCCTCGCCGACCTCGAAGCGGGCCTGGATCCCGCCGCGCGCGACGGCCTAGCGGCACGGCCGGTGCGGGCGCTGCTGGCCGGCATCGCCGACCACTCGCCCTTCCTCTGGGGCCTGATCGAGACCGAGCCGGCGCGCCTGCTGGCGATCCTCGACGGTGAACCGAACGCCGTCGTCGATGCCGCGCTCGCGCCGCTCGGCGCGCTCGCCGCGGGAGGCGACGAGGCCGCTCTCATGCGAGGCCTGCGCCGCGCCCGGCAGAGCGTGGCGCTGACGGTGGCGCTGGCCGATCTCGGTGGCATCTGGATCCTCGAGGACGTGGTCGGCGCCCTGACGCGGGCCGCCGAGGCCTTCCTGCGCGCCGCGCTCGCCTTCCTGCTGCGGGGCGCCGCGGCGGCGGGCCGCCTCGCGCTCGATGCGGACGATCCCGAGCGGGGCTGCGGCCTCGTCGTGCTCGCGCTCGGCAAGCTCGGCGGCGCCGAACTGAACTACTCGAGCGACGTCGATCTCGTCTGCCTCTACGACCCCGACAGCCCCGCAGTGCACAACCGCGACGGCGTCCAGTCGCTCTACGTGCGCGTCGTGCGCGACCTCGTGCGGCTGCTGCAGACCCCGACCGCCGACGGCCACGTGCTGCGCGTCGACCTTCGGCTGCGCCCGGAGCCGAGCGCCCGGGCCATCGCCGTCGCGGTGCCGGCAGCGCTCGCCTACTACGAGAGCTTCGGCCAGAACTGGGAGCGAGCCGCGCTGATCAAGGCGCGGCCGGTGGCGGGCGACCTGCCGCTCGGCGCGGGCGTGCTGGAGGCGCTGGCGCCGTTCCTCTGGCGCAAGTACTTCGACCTCGCCGCCATCGCCGACATCCACGCCATGAAGCGCCAGATCCACGCGGCCAAGGGCGGCGGCGAGATCGCGGTCGGCGGCCACGACGTCAAGCTCGGCCGCGGCGGCATCCGCGATGTCGAGTTCTTCGTGCAGACCCAGCAGCTGATCTTCGGCGGCAAGCGGCCGGTGCTGCGCGGCTCGCGCACCGTGCCGATGCTGCGGCGCCTTCGGCTGGAGGGCTGCATCGGCCGCCACGCCGCCGACGACCTCGCCGAGGCCTACGCCTTCCTGCGCGGCATCGAGCATCGCCTTCAAATGCTGGACGATGCGCAGACCCACGCGATTCCGGCCGGAAAGGAGGCGCTGGAGCGCTTCGCCCGCTTCTGCGGCTACGCCACGGCAGCGGCGTTCTCGGCGGAGTTCGAGCGTTGCTGCCGTCTGGTGGCGCACCATTACGGCCTGCTGTTCGAGCACGCGCCCAAGCTCGGCCACGGCGTCGGCGACCTCGTCTTCACCGGCGTCGGCGACGATCCCGGCACGCTGCGCACGCTGGAGAAGCTCGGCTTCCGCGAGCCCGGCAAGGCCGCCGCCGCGGTCCGCGCCTGGCACGCCGGGCTGCGGCCGGCGGTGCGCTCGCCTCGCGCCCGCGAGCGGCTGACCGAGCTGGTGCCGCTCCTCCTCGCCAGCTTTTCGCGCGGCTCGGATCCAGACGAGGCTCTGGCCGGCTTCGACCGCGTGCTGGAGCGCCTGCCGACCGCCGCCGAGCTCTTCGCGATCCTCACCGCCAACGCGGCACTGCGCGCCCTCTTCGGCGAGATTCTGGGCGGGGCACCGCGCCTCGCCGAGGCGGTCGCGCTGCACCCGCACCTCCTCGACCTCGCCATCGCCGGCGACGTCGCCATCACCTTCGACGAGGACACGATGGCCACGCGCGTCGCCGCGGCACTGGCGCGGGCCACGACGACCGAGGAGGTGCTCGACCTCGCGCGCGACTACGGCCACGAGGAGCATTTCCTGATCGGCACGCGGCTGCTTTCCGGCGCCCTTGCGCCGCGCGACGCCGGGCTCGCCTTCACCGCGCTCGCGGTCGGTCTGCTTCGCGCGCTGCTGGCGCGCGTGGAGGCGACCTTCGTGGCGGAGCACGGCGCCATTCCCGGCGCGAGCCTCGCGGTGCTCGCCTTCGGCAAGCTCGGCTCGCGCGAGACGACGGCCCCCTCCGACCTCGACCTCGTCGTCATCTACGACTTCGATCCAGAGCGTTCGATGTCCAACGGCCCCCGCCGCCTCGACGCGACGACCTACTTCACACGGTTGACGCAGCGGCTCGTCGCGGCGCTCACCGCGCCGACCCGGCGCGGCCGGCTCTACGACGTCGACATGCGGCTGCGCCCGTCCGGGCGGCAGGGGCCGCTCGCCACCAAGCTCTCCGCCTTCGCCGCCTACCAGCGCACCACGGCGCAAACCTGGGAGCACCTCGCGTTGACGCGCGCCCGCGTCGTCGCCGGCGACCCCGGGCTCGCCGCCCGCATCGATGTGGCGATCGCGGTCGCGCTCGACGGGACGCCGCGCCCGACGCTCGCCGCCGATGTCGCCGAGATGCGCGCACTCATGGCCCGCGAGCGGCCGCCGGCGAACGCCTGGGACCTCAAGCTCTCCCCCGGCGGCCTCGTCGACGGCGACTTCCTGGCCCAGACGCTGGCGCTGCGGCGGCCGGACCTGCGCGAGCATGCGCCGCGCGCCGTGCTCGAGCGCGCCGCCGCCGCCGGCCTCGTCGCGCCGAGCGCGGTCGCCGCCTACGACCTCCAGGCCGCCGCCGACCAGATCGTGCGGCTCGCCCTGCCCGAGGGCCGCACGCCCGAAGAGGCCGGACGCGGGCTGAAGCTCTGCCTGGCCCAGGCCTGCGGCTTCGCGGGCTGGGCCTCGCTCAAGCCCGCGCTGGCCGAGGCCCGGGTGGCGCTGCGCGCCGCCTTCGAGGCCGAGATGGAGCGGCCCTGAGCGGAGGCGATCTCTGTCATTCCGGGTTCGCCTGCGGCGCCTCGGGACGACAAACCTTGGTTCTCTCGGCCAGGCGTGGAGGCGGGATGGTCCCGATTTGCAATCGCCAAACGCCCCTGCCTGGGCTAATCCTGGATCATTGAAGCATGGGCCGTCGAATGATCGGTCGTCTCCGCGCGATTGCTGCGTTCGGCATTGTCTCGTTAGCTCTCGGCGTCGGCACCGCCGACACCTATGCCGCGACATCGCCCGATCCGGGCACCGTCGTGCGACCGCTCGTCGACGACCTCGATCTCCAGACGCAGATGCCGGGCGACCCGCAAGACCCGTCCCGGCGCAAGGACGAGACGCCGTCCGACGCGAACCTCAAGATTCCAGGCGCGACGACCGTCCTCTGGGTCGCCGTCGGCGTGGCGCTGCTGCTCGTGCTCTACGCCCTCAAGGACTACGTCCCCGGCTTCTCGCGCCGCGTCAAGACGAGGGCCGATGTCGCGGCGGAGGCGGCGCAAGGCGTCCAGGCCGCCGAGCGCATGGCGCAGGCCGGGGACGAGGCGGACGAGCTGGCGGCATCCGGCCGCGTCGCCGAGGCGATGCACCTCCTGCTGCTGCGCAGCCTCGTCGAGCTGCGCCGCCTTCTCGGCATCAGCTTCGCCGACTCGCTCACCAGCCGCGAGATCCTGGCGCGGCTGACGCTGCCGGAGGACGGACGCCAAGCGCTCGGCGACCTCATCCGGCGCGTCGAGTTCGCGCATTTCGGCGCCAAACCCGCCGACGAGGCGGATTACGCCGCCTGCCGCGAAAGCTACGAGCGGCTGATCGCGGCGATGCTCGATCCGCGCGATGCGGGCCGCCCGATGGCGGCGGCGGCATGAGCCGGCCATGAGCGATCGCGGACCCTTCTCTCCCGTCGTCGTCGGCTTCCTCGCCGCCGGCGTGGTGGCGATCTTCGCGCTGTCGGTGATACTCTCGTCGCAGATCAAGGAGGACGAGGGTGGCTACCGCGCCACGCGCTCGTCGCCTTCCGCGATCGGCCACGTCGGCTTCTTCACGCTGCTGCAGAAGCTCGACCTGCCGGTCGGCTACTCCAAGTCCGCCGAGGCCAAGGGCACCGACGATACCGGTCTGCTGATCGTCCAGGAGCCGTCCACCGTGCTCAACACCACGGCCGCCTCGCTCGACCTCGAGGCCGGTCCCGACGTGCTGATCGTGCTGCCGAAATACTGGGCCGTGCGCGACCGCTCCCACGCGGGATGGGTCAAGAAAACCGGCCTCATCGACCTCTCGGACGTGCAGCGGATCATGCGCCTTCTCGACGGCGAGGCCACCGTCACCCGCGGGGCCGATCCGCTCTCGCCGGATGCCCGGCGCATCCCCGACATGCCGACGCTTGGCAGGGACACGCAGGTGATCTCGGGTCGGGGGCTCGTCCCGATCATCGGCAGCAAGGATCGCATGCTGCTTGCCGAGGTCGAGACCCCGACCGACCAGCACGTCTACGTGCTCGCCGACCCCGATCCGCTCGAGAACCACGGCATCGTCGATCCCGCCAACGCGCACTTCGCCGCCGCCCTCGTGCGCCTGCTGTGGAACGGGCACAAGGCCATCATCTTCGACGAGTCGGTGCACGCCGGATACGTCGAGAAGCGCAGCCCGCTCGAGCTCCTGTTCCAGTTTCCCTACAACATCGTGCTCGGGCAGTGCCTTGCCGCCATCGCTCTGCTGCTGCTCGCGACCACGGCGCGGTTCGGCGGCTCGGAGCGGCCGCCGGCGCCCTACACGTTGGGCAAGACGCGCCTCATCGACAACATCGCCGCGCTGATGGACCGCGCCGGTCACCAGGGTGTCGTGCTGCGCCGCTACATCCGGCTCGAGCTGCAGGATGCGGGACGCGCGCTCCAAGCGCCGCCCGGCCTCGACGAGTCCGAGCTGGCGGCGTGGCTCGACAGGGTCGGCGTCTCACGCGCGGTCGAGCGGAAGTCGGCCGAGATCCTGGAGCGCAGCCGCGCCGCCGGCGGCACGCGCTCGCAGCTCCCGGTGCGTCTCTTCCGGGACGCGCGCGACATGCATCGTTGGAAGAAGGACCTTCTGGATGAGCCTCGGAGAGGTTAGCACGCTCGCCGACGCCGTCCGTCGCGAGGTCGGCAAGGCCATCGTCGGGCAGGACGAGGCGATCGAGCTCCTGCTCACCGCCCTGCTCGCGGGCGGCCACATCCTCATCGAGGGCGTACCCGGCACCGGCAAGACGATGCTGGCGCAGGCCTTCGCCGCGACGCTGTCGCTCCAATTCGGCCGGATCCAATTCACACCGGACATGATGCCGGGCGACGTGCTCGGCACCAGCCTGTTCAACTTCCAGACCGGCGAGTTCGCGCTGACCCCGGGGCCGATCTTCACGGAGGTCTTGCTCGCCGACGAGATCAACCGCACGCCGCCCAAGACGCAGGCCGCCCTGCTCCAGGCGATGAACGAGCGCGCGGTGACGATCGACACGCACACCCATTCGCTCGGCGACGACTTCATGGTGGTGGCGACGCAGAACCCGATCGAGCAGCACGGCACCTACCCGTTGCCCGAGGCGCAACTCGACCGCTTCCTCTTCAAGATCTCCGTCGGTTATCCCACCCGCGACGAGGAGCGCGCCATCGTCGCCCGCCACGGCCACCAATCCTCGATGCCGCGCATCGCCGACTTCGGCATCGAGCCGGTCGCCAGTCCCGAGACGCTCGCCGGCCTGCGCACCTACACCGGCGGCATCCGGCTCGACGCGGCGATCATCGACTACATCGTCGACGTGATGCGCGCGACGCGCGAGCACCCGGCGATCGAGACAGGCGCCTCGACGCGGGCCGCCAACATGTTGGCCTCTGCGGTGCGCTCGTATGCGGCGCTGAACGGGCGCGATTTCGTGCTGCCCGACGACGTCAAGCGCCTCGCCGTGCCGCTCGTGCGCCACCGCATCGTCATGGCGCCGCACGCCGAGATCGACGGCACAACGAGCGACGCCGTGCTGGCCGAGATCCTCGACGGGACGGCGGCGCCGCGATGATCCGGCCGACGCCGCGCGCGGTGGGCCTGTTTTCGGTCGGCATCCCGATCGCGTTCCTCATGATCGTCTACAACCGCTCGCTCTGGATCGCGTCGATCGCCTATTCGCTGCTGGCGCTGATGCTGATCGCCGCCGACGCGCTGATGATGCTGCAGCGCCGCCGCGTCGACGTGGCCGTGGCCGAGCCGCGGCGGCTGCCGGTCGGCGACCACGGCAGCGTGCGTGTCGCCCTGTCGCTACCGCCGCGCACCCGGCGCACGCCGTTCACCCTGGTGCTGGAGCAGAGCGGCGAGGCCGAGTTGCCGGTGCGCGCCCGCGCGACGAGCGAAGGCGGCCACGTCGCCGTCGATCTCCCGGTCCGCTCCGAGCGGCGCGGCACGATCGGCCTCGACGCGCTGTGGCTCAGGTGGCGCGGGCCGCTCGGCCTCGTCGAGCAACGCTGGCGCAAGGCACTCGACCTGACGGTCGACGTCGTGCCGATCATCCGCGGCCTGCGCGGCGCGGCGCTGCACGTGATCAACCACGATGCCCGGTTCGGCACCAAGGTGCAGCAGCAGAAGGGCGAGGGCTCCGAGTTCGAGACCCTGCGCGAGCACGTCGCCGGGCTCGACAACCGCCACATCGACTGGAAGCGCTCGGCGCGCCACAACAAGCTGCTGTCAAAGGTCTTCCGCACCGAGCGCAACCACCAGATCATGCTGGCCTTCGACACCGGCCACCTGATGCTCGAGCCGATCGAGGGCAAGACGCGGCTCGACCATGCCATCGAGGCCGGCCTGCTGCTCGGCTGGATCTCTCTGCGCGCCGGCGACCTCGTCGGCGACTTCGCCTTCGACGCCGGCGTGCGCCAGTTCATCTCGCCCGCCGCGGGCCTGCCGTACCTGTCGAAGCTGCAGCAGGGCGTCGCGCGGCTCGCATATGCCAACGAGGAGACGAACTTCACGCTCGGCCTCGCCGAGCTGAACCAGCGGCTGAAGCGGCGTGCGCTCGTCGTGCTCTTCACCGAATTCGTCGACACGATCACGGCGCAGCTGCTGGTGGAGAGCCTGGCGCGCATCGCCAACAAGCACGCGGTGATCTTCGTCACGATGCAGGATCCGGCGATGACCAAGCTGATCCGCGCCGAGCCGACCGGCTTCGAGCCGGTGGCGCAATCCGTCATCGCCCACGATGTCCTGCGCGAGCGCGCCATCGTGCTTGAAAAGATCGCCCGCATGGGCGTCCACGTCCTCGACGTGCCGGTGGGCGGCCTTTCGAGCGGGCTGGTCAACAAGTACCTTCTCGTCAAGCAGAGGGGCCAGATTTGACGCGCGACAGCCTCAGCCTGGGATCGAACCGCCGGCCGGCGCTGGTCCTGCGCAGCGCCGAGTTCCGCAAGGGCCGCGAAGCCGCCTGGAGCGAGCTGGAATCCATCCTCGCCACGATCGACAGGCGCGGCATCACCGGGCCGGACGCCGAGGCGATGCAGCGCCTGCCGATCCTCTACCGCGGCGTGG
>CAZZWW010000091.1:0-9260 GCA_964657815.1 Vulcanimicrobiota bacterium
GTCGCCGCCAACATGCGGCATGCCGGCGCGATCCGCATCGATCACGCCTTCCAGATCCAGCGCCTCTACATCGTCCCCGACGGCCTGCCAGGCAGCGAGGGCGTGTACCTGAACTATCCGTTCGCGGCGCTGCTCGCCGTGTTGCGGATCGAGAGCCACCGCGCCCGCTCCCTGGTCATCGCCGAGGATCTCGGCACGGCGCCGGAGGGTTTCTCCGACGCGATCATGGGCTCCGACATCCTGAGCTATCGCATCATGTCGTTCGAGCGCGACGGCGCGGTCTTCAAGGCGCCGTCGGCCTATCCGCGCAAGGCGCTGGCAGCCGTCGCCACGCACGATCTGCCGACCTTCGCCGGCTGGTGGAAGGGGCTCGACACCGATCTTCGCGAGACCTTCGAGGTCTACAACGCGCAGCAGGCCGCCAAGGAGCGCGAGGATCGCGTCACGGACCTCGTCGAGTTCGCCAAGGCGCTGCATCGCGCCGGCATCGACAAGTCCGACGCCGTCCCGGTCGACCCGCCGTTCGAGGCGGCGATCCGTTTCGTCGCCAAGACGCCGTCGATGCTGGTCGCGCTGCAGCTCGAGGATGTGCTGGCCGACACCAACCAGGCCAACCTGCCCGGGCCCGACATGGGGCACCCCAACTGGAGACGGAAGCTGCGCCGCACGATCGACGGCATCCTCGCGCCCGGCGGTCCCCTGGCCCGAGCCGGCGCTGCGATCCTCGACGAAGGGCGGTCCCTGACCGGCACCGCACCGCGCCTGGCGTGGCCGACACCGACCGCGACTTACCGGCTGCAGTTCCACAAGGACTTCACCTTCGCCGACGCGCAGAAGGTGTTGCCCTTCATCAGGAAACTGGGCGTCAGCCACGTCTATTGCTCGCCGATCCTGATGGCGCGTCCCGGCTCCACGCACGGCTACGACACGGTCGATCCCACACAGATCAACCCCGAGCTCGGAGGCCTCGACGCGTTCGAGCGCTTCGCCGCCGCGGTGAAGGACGAGGGGCTCGGCCTGCTGCTCGACATCGTGCCCAACCACATGGGAGTCGGCGGCTCCGACAACCCGTGGTGGCTCTCGGTGCTGGAATGGGGCGCGCTCTCGCCTTACGCCGACACGTTCGACATCGACTGGGAGCGCCTCGGCGCCCACGGCAAGCTGGTCGCGCCCAACCTCGGCGCGCAGTACGGCGAGACGCTGGAAAAGGGCGACCTCAAGCTCGGCTTCGACGGCGAGACAGGCGCGTTCGCCGTCAAGTTCTTCGAGCACACCTTCCCGATCTGCCCGCTGACCTACCCCGACATCCTCGACCGCGCCGTGGCGGTCGATGCCTCGGAGGGCGGCGAGGGCATCGACGGCCTTCTGCGCGTCGCCGAGGAGTTGCGCGCGCTGGCGTCCGAGCCGGAGCACCGCCGCCGCGACGTCGTCGCCACCTGCGAGAAGCTGAAGCATCGCCTCGCCGTGCTGGCCAAGCGCGGCACCGTCGCCGAGACCCTCGAGCAGGCCGTGGCGGTCTTCAACGGCACGCCGGGCGTGCCCGAGAGCTTCGGTGCGATGCATCGGCTGCTGGAGCGGCAGAGCTATCGCCTTTCGTACTGGCGCGTCGCGGCGAGCGACGTGAACTATCGGCGCTTCTTCGACATCGACAGCCTCGCCGGCGTGCGCATCGAGAACCCGGCGGTGTTCGAGCGCACCCACGCGCTGATCTTCGACCTGGTGCATCGCGGCCTGATCCAGGGCCTTCGCATCGACCACATCGACGGCCTCGCCGATCCGAAGGCCTATGCCGGTGCGCTCCAGCGCGCGATCGGCCCCAACTTCTACGTCGTCGCCGAGAAGATCCTGGAGCCGGGCGAGGAGCTGCGACCCTGGGCGCTCTCGGGCACGACCGGCTACGAGATGCTGAACTTCATCGACGGCGTCTTCGTCGATGCCGGCCAGGAACGCGCCTTCGACCGGCTCTATCGCGAGACCACCAATTTCCAGGGCACCTACGAAGAGGCCCTGCTCGCCGCCAAGCGGCAGGTGCTGCTGGAGAGCTTCTCGTCCGAACTCGAGAGCCTCGTCTCGGATATGAAGCGCATCGCCGACGCCAACCGGCTGACGCGCGACTACAGCGTCAACGCGATCCGCATCGCGCTCGGCGACTTCGTCTGCGCCTTCCCGGTCTACCGCACCTACATCACGCCGCGCACGCTGGAGAGCGAGGACCGCACCCTGCTCGACGAGGTGCTCGCCCATGCCAAGGCGATCACCGCCCTGCCCGACCGCAGCGTGCACGACTTCATTGGGTCGGTGCTGCTCGGCACGCTGCCGATGGGGCGTCCCGGCCGCGCCTCGGCCGCGCTGGTCGACCGCTTCCGCACGCGCTTCCAGCAGCTGACCGGCCCGGTCATGGCCAAGAGCCTCGAGGATACGCTGTTCTACCGCTATGCGCGCTTCCTCGCGCTGAACGAGGTCGGCGGCGAGCCGAGCCGCTTCGGCGTGTCGGTGGCCGAGTTCCATGCCAACAACGTCGAGCGGGCGCAGACTTGGCCGCAGGCGCTGACGACATCGGCGACTCACGACACCAAGCGTGGCGAGGACGCCCGCGCCCGTCTGCTGGCGATGTCCGAGGCGCCCGACCTCTGGGCGCAGGCGCTCGCGGTCTGGAAGGCCGAGGTCGGCACCATCGAGGCTCCCGACGCCAACGACCAGTACATGTTCCTGCAAGCGTTGATCGGCGTCTGGCCGATCGAGCTTCTGGAGAAGGACGATCCTGAAATCCTCGCCGAGTTGCGCGAGCGCTTCGACGCCTACGTGCCCAAGGCGCTGCGCGAGGCCAAGCGGCATTCGAAGTGGATCGAGCCCAACGAAGCCTACGAGAAGGCGACGACCGACATGATCGGTCGCTTGCTTGCCGAGGGCTCCCGCTTCGTCGCCCGTCTCCGGCCGATCCTTCAGGACATCGCACGGCGCGGCATGCTGGTCTCGCTCGGCCGCACGGTCCTGAAGTGCACCGTGCCCGGCGTCCCGGACTTCTACCAGGGCACCGGCCTGTTCGACTTCTCGCTGGTCGACCCCGACAACCGCCGCCCCGTCGACTACGAGCAGCGGGCGTCCATCCTGAAGGACGGCGACACGCTGGAGGATCTCCTGGGGCACTGGAAGGACGGCGCGATCAAGCTGCGGCTCGCCTCCGGACTCCTGCGCGACCGTCGCGAGAACGCGCTGTTCTACGCCAAGGCGGATTACGCGGCCTTGGCGGCGAGCGGCGCCAAGGCGGACCGGCTGATCACCTTCGTCCGTCGCGGCGAGGGCCATGCGCTCGCGGTGGTCGTGCCACGGCTGACGGGCTCAGCGCTCGACGGTGCCGGCTTCTGGGGCGACACGACGATCGCTCTGCCGGCCGGCGAGTGGCGCGACATCTTCGAGGGACGCGCGGTGATCTCGAACGGCCGAGTCGAGGCCGGCACGCTTCTCGAACGACTGCCGTTCGCGGCCCTGAGGATGGTGGGATGAGCGACAAGGGCAAGAAGGCGGGCAAGAAACACAAGCACGGAGACGATGGCATGACCGTCGAGACCAAGACGAGGGCGCTGGCCACCGGGACCACCGCGACCATCGACCGGAAACCGGCCAAGGTCGGCGCCGGGCGCGTCGTGATCGAGGACGTGACGCCGGAGCTCGACGGCGGGCGCCATCCCGTCAAGGTCGTGGTCGGCGACATCGTCACGGTGAACGCCATCGTCTTCACCGACGGCCACGAGAAGATCGGCTGCGACGTGCTGTGGCGGCCGATCGACCAGGACGACTGGAACCGCGCGCCGATGACCTTCCTCGGCAACGACAAGTGGGCGGCGAGCTTCGTGCCCTCGCGCAACATCCGCCACCTCTACACGGTGGAGGGCTGGCGCGACCCGTTCGCCTCGCTGCTCGACGGCATCGTCAAGAAGCGGGCCGACAAGCAGGAGCTTTCCGTCGAGGGAAGCGAGGCGGTCGCGCTGGTCGGCGAAGCCGATCCGAAGGGCGCGCAGAAGCGCCAGCACAAGACGCTCGTGACCAGGCTGGAGCAGTGCGGCGATGGCTCGCCCGAGCAGCTCGACCTGATCGGCGACGGCGACACCCGGACGCTGATGGCCAAGTACGGCCCGCGCCACCAGACGTCGCGTTACGATCGCGAGCTGACGCTGATCGTCGACCGCAAGGCGGCGCTGTTCTCGGCCTGGTACGAGCTGTTCCCGCGCTCGATCACCGAGGACGCCAAGCGCCACGGCACCTTCCGCGACGTCATCGATCACCTGCCCTACGTGCAGTCGATGGGCTTCGACGTGCTGTATTTTCCGCCGATCAGCCCGATCGGCAAGAAGAACCGCAAGGGCAAGAACAACACGCTGACGCCCGCCGAGGACGACGTCGGCTCGGTCTACGGCATCGGCTCGCCCGACGGCGGCCACGACGCCATCCATCCCGAGCTCGGCACGGTCGAGGATTTCCGCGCGCTGGTCTCGGCGGCCAAGGACCACGGGCTCGAGATCGCGCTCGATTTCGCGATCCAGTGCAGCCAGGACCATCCCTGGATCAAGGAGCATCCGGAATGGTTCGTGTGGCGCCCCGACGGCACGATCCAGTACGCCGAGAACCCTCCCAAGAAGTACCAGGACATCGTCAACGTCGACTTCTACCGCCCCGGCGCGATGCCGGAGCTGTGGGAGGAACTGCGCGACGCCATGCTGTTCTGGGTGCGCGAGGGCGTGCGCATCCTGCGCATCGACAACCCGCACACCAAGCCGATCCCGTTCTGGCGCTGGGTCATCGCCGAGATCAACGCCAAGTACCCCGACGTGATCTTCCTCGCCGAGGCCTTCACGCGGCCGCCGATGATGAAGCAGCTCGCCAAGGTCGGCTACCAGCAGTCCTACACCTACTTCACGTGGCGCAACGAGAAGTGGGAGATCGAGCAGTACATGACCGAACTCGCCGGCGCGATGGGCGAGTATTACCGGCCGAACTTCTTCGTCAACACGCCGGACATCAACCCGGTCTACCTGCAGGAGAGCGGCCGCGCCGGCCATCTCGTGCGCGCGACGCTCGCCGCCACGCTGTCGTCGAACTGGGGCGTCTATTCCGGCTTCGAGCTGTGCGAGGCGCGTCCCCTGCCCGGCCGCGAGGAATATCTCGATTCGGAGAAGTACCAGATCCGCGTCTGGGACTACGACCGCCCCGGCAACATCCGCGACTACATCCGCCGCCTGAACGACATCCGCCGCGCCCATCCGGCGCTGCACGACTTCCGCAACTACACGCGGCTCACCGCCACCAACGACAACATCATCGCCTACGCCAAGTTTTCGCGGGACAAGAGCGACTGCATCCTCGTGCTCGTGAACCTCGATCCGCACAATCGCCAGGATTGTGCGTATGAGGTGCCGCTGTGGGAGTGGGGCCTCGGTGACGACGGTTCGGTCGACGTCGAGGACCTGCTCGGCGGCTATCGCTTCACGCTCTACGGCAAGACCCATCAGATCGCGCTCGACCCGTTCGAGCGCTCCGCCGTGATCTGGCGCCTGGCGCCGCCAGCGGATTGGAAAGGCGGACGATGATCGATCGCACCGACACGCAGTGGTACCGCGACGCGGTCATCTACCAGCTGCACGTCAAGAGCTTCTTCGATTCGACCAACGACGGCATCGGCGATTTCGTCGGCGTCACGCAGAAGCTCGACTACGTCAAGGAACTCGGCGCCACCGCGATCTGGGTCATGCCGTTCTACCCCTCGCCGCTGCGCGACGACGGCTACGACATCTCCGACTACCGCGGGATCAACCCGTCCTATGGCTCGCTGGAGGATTTCAAGGCGTTCGTCGAGGCGGCGCACGAGCGCGGCATCCGCGTGATCACCGAGCTCGTCATCAACCACACCTCGGACCAGCACCCGTGGTTCCAGAAGGCGCGCGCGGCCGAGCCCGGCTCCGACGCGCGCAACTTCTACGTCTGGTCGGACACCGAAGAGAAGTACGAGAACACCCGCATCATCTTCCTCGACACCGAGAAGTCGAACTGGACCTGGGACGAGGAAGCCCAGGCGTTCTACTGGCACCGGTTCTACTCGCACCAGCCCGACCTCAACTTCGACAATCCGAAGGTGCTCGAGGCGGTGCTCGACGTCATGCGCTACTGGCTCGACCTCGGGGTCGACGGGCTGCGCCTCGACGCCATTCCCTACCTCGTCGAGCGCGAGGGCACGAACTGCGAGAACCTCGCCGAGACCCACGCCGTCCTCAAGGCGATCCGCGCCGCCGTCGACGCCGACTACCCCGACCGCATGCTGCTCGCCGAGGCCAACCAGTGGCCCGAGGAGACCGCGCAGTATTTCGGCGACGGCGACGAATGCCACATGGCGTTCCACTTCCCGCTGATGCCGCGCATCTACATGGCGCTGGCCCAGGAGGACCGGCACCCGATCACCGACATCATGCGCCAGACCCCGGAGATCCCGGAGGGCTGCCAATGGTCGATCTTCCTGCGCAACCACGACGAGATGACCCTCGAGATGGTCACCGACAAGGAGCGCGACTACCTCTGGTCGTTCTACGCCGCCGACAAGCGCGCCCGCATCAACCTGGGCATCCGCCGTCGGCTGGCGCCGCTGCTCGGCAACGACCGCCGCAAGATCGAGCTCCTGAACTCGCTGCTGCTCTCGATGCCGGGCACGCCGTGCCTGTATTACGGCGACGAGATCGGCATGGGCGACAACATCTATCTCGGCGACCGCGACGGCGTGCGCACGCCGATGCAATGGTCGGTCGACCGCAACGGCGGCTTCTCGCGCACCGATCCGCAGAAGCTGTTCCTGCCGACGATCCAGGACCCGATCTACGGCTACCTCGCCGTCAACGTCGAGGCGCAGCTCGCCAGCCAGACCTCGATGCTGAACTGGCTGCGCCGCATGCTGACCGTGCGCCGCTCGCATCGGGCGCTGGGCCGCGGGGCGCTGCGCTTCCTCTATCCCAAGAACCGCAAGGTGCTCGCCTACCTGCGCGAACTCGACGACGAGACGATCCTGTGCGTGGTCAACGTCTCCAACGCGCCGCAGGCGGTCGAGCTCGCCTTGCAGGAGTTCGACGGCAACGGGCTCACCGAGCTGACCGCCGGCACCAAGTTCCCGCGCATCGGCGAGCTGCCCTACCTGCTGACGCTGCCGGCCTACGGCTTCTACTGGTTCAGCATGGAGCGGGTCAGCGAGGATGCCAAGCAGGCCTCGCCCTACCTGCCCGAGCTGTTCACGTTGGTGGCCACCGGGCGTCTCGAGAACCTCTTCAGCGATCGCGAACTGCACGCGCTGCAGACCAGCATCGGACCCGCCTACTTGCAGACCCGGCGCTGGTTCGCCGCCAAGGGACAGTACGTTCCCAAGATCCACGCGGAGGACTTCGCCGTGCTCCGCGAGGGCGCGCACGGCCGCTACCTCATGCCCGTCATCTGCGTGCCTCTGGGCGACACCGAGCAACGCTATTTCATGCCGATCTCCGTCTTGAGCGAGGCCGACGACGACGACGAGACGCTGATGCCCTTCGCCGTCGCGCGACTGCGCCGCGGCGCCCGCATGGGGCTGCTGCTCGACGCCGACGCCTCGCCCGATTTCGCCAACGCGGTCCTGCATGCGTTGCGGCGGGGCGACGAGATCGACACGCGCCAGGGCGGCAAGATCCGCTTCACCGCCTCGCCGCTGCTGGTCGACGAGGAGCCGGTCGACACCAACGCGATCCGGCGGATGGGCGCCGAGCAGTCGAACTCGTCGATCAATCTCGACAACCGCATGGCGCTCAAGATCTACCGGCGCCTGCAGCCCGGCGCCAATCCCGAGGTCGAGATCGGGCGCTTCCTGACCGACACGGCGCATTTCGAGAACGCCCCGCCGACATTGGGCGTCGTCGAGCACATCGCGGCCGACGGCACGGTGACGGCGCTGGCCGTCCTCCAGCGCTTCGTGCGCAACCAGGGCGACGCCTGGACCTGGACCCTGAACGTTCTGACCCGGATCATGGACGCGCTGGCCTTCGGCAGCGATCAGGCTCCGGCCGACGACCTCGGCCAGGGCTTCGACTCCTACACGCCGCACATGCGACGGCTCGGCATCCGTACGGCCGAGATGCACAAGGCGCTCGCCCATCCCACGGCCGATGCGGCCTTCGCCGCCGAGCCGCTGACGCTCGAGGACGTGCAGGAATCGCGGCGCGACGCCATCGCGCTGGCCGACCGCGCCTTCCGTCACCTCGAGGAGATCGGCAGCTTCGCCAGCGAGAACGCGCGCACGCTGGCGGGACGCCTGCTCGAACGCAGGCGCGAGTGCTACGACCTGATCGACAGCTGCGCCATCGAGCCTATCGGCGCCATCAAGACCCGCATCCACGGCGACTACCACCTCGGTCAGGTGCTGGTGGTGAAGGGCGACGTGGTGATCATCGACTTCGAGGGCGAGCCGGCGCGCACGCTCGCCGAGCGCCGTGCCAAGGGCACGCCGATGCGCGACGTCGCCGGCATGCTGCGCTCCTTCGCCTATGCCGTCGCCACCGCGCGCCGGCGCATTGCCGAGCGCCTGCCCGAAGTGAGCTCGCGCCTCAACGACGAGCTGATGGGCTTCTCGCAGACCTTCGTCGACGCCTACATGGAAAGCGTGAAGGACAGCCCGGTCTGGATCGAGGATGCCGGCACGCAGCGCCGCCTGCTCATCCTGCACACCTTGTCGAAGGCGCTCTACGAGATCGATTACGAGGCGGGAAATCGCCCGGATTGGATCGATATTCCGATCGAGGGCGTTCTCACGCTGCTCGATTACGTTCTGGAGGATGCATGACGGGTCACCACGATACGACGCACGAGGCCCCGCCGGTCGGCGAAGCCGTCGACCGCGGCGCCGTGGAGGCCATCGTGTCTGCCGCCCACGGCGACCCCTTCGCCATCCTGGGTCCGCACGAAGTCGCGCCGGGCGTCTGGGACATCCGCACCTTCGTCCCCTGGGGCGACGAGGTCGAGCTTCTCGCCTACCATTCCGACGACGTGATCGCGCCGTTCCAGAGCGTGCACCCGGCCGGCCTGCGCGTCGCGCGCATCGAGGCGCCCGAACGTCCCGGCTACCGCATTCGCATCACCAAGGACGGCTTCGGCCATGTCCTCCATGATCCCTACGCGTTCGGCTCCGCCTTGGCCGACTACGACATCGCGGCGATCACGCATTCGAACGACACGGTGTTTTACTACATCTTCGGCGCGCACCC
>CAZZWW010000092.1:0-9235 GCA_964657815.1 Vulcanimicrobiota bacterium
TAGGCTACGCCCGCCAGCCTCTCATGCACCGATCCGTGAATAAGGCGGGCTAGCTCCCGCGCGGAAGCGTTCGTAGCTGCTACGCTCGCTCTTGCGGAGCGTGTTGCCCTCAAAGCGTCCCCAGTATCCTCAGGGGAGCGATCTGATCGGCGCTTGTTTTTGGTTCCGGTGTGTCGGCGTTCGCTGCTAGGCGTTCTCTTGTTCATTGGAGGCTCCTGAGGCCTTCGGTGAAACGACCGCTGCTGCAAACAGCGGCCGGGACCGGCGACGATCGGGAAAGCTTGTCTAGGGCTCCCGATCGTCGCCTCTTCGCCACCAACAGCAGCGCCCGAATCAGAGAATAGCCCGGGGGGCCACATTTCGCGCAAGCGAAATCGAGCTATCCCTGCTTTCAACAGGGGTTCTTCACACGACCCCGCACAAGTCCCGTTATTCACAGCTTTTATTTTGAGGAAGACCGGAGTTCAGGCGGCTTTCGCGCGCTGCCAGTGACCCTTCCACTGGCGCGACACGGGCGCGTTCAGCGCCGCCGCCGTCACCGCGAGGTACTGCGCGCCGTTGCTGACGCGGCGGTTGTTCTCGCGCCACGCCACCTCGTTCGCGTAGCAGGCGAGGTAGCGCCCGGCGAACTGATGATGGATGCCGATTTCGGCCCGGCGAAGGCGCGAGAAGAACGACTCGGCCATGTTGGTGCAGGCCTCGCCATCCGAAAAGCAGACCTCGTGATTGATGCGCTTCGTCAGGAAGCGGGCGTGGAGGGCATCCCAGCCGCGAGCTTCGTCGGCGTACACGGTCGCGGTCGGCGCGACGTAGTGGCCGATGGTGGCGATCGACTCGGCCTCTGACTTGAAGACGAAGGGCAGCGTGCGCCCGTTGCGCTCGCGCATGACGACGACGACGCGGCGCTTGCCGGTCTGGTTCTCGGCACGACGGCGGTCGATCCGATCTTCCTTGTAGTTCGCCGGCTTGCGGTAGCCGGAAGGCGGTCTGATAAGCCACGTCCAGGTCGCGGCTGAGCTGCAACGCCGGGTGGCCCTTGGCGCTGTTCACGAAGATCGCGTTGGCGAGAAAGTAGGTGCGGATCGGCAGCTTGCGGCTGGCGAAGATCGTGCCCGAGGTGACGGAGAACTGGTGTGAGCAAGCCTTGCACTTCCAAAGCTTGCGGGTCGTCATATTGTAGGAGACGGAGCAAGCGCAGCGGGGGCATACGGCCTCGCCTTCGGTGTGCGCCCAGCGGATCATGCGGAAGGCGTCGTGGGCTTCCTCGTCCGACAGCCGAGCAACCTTAGCGAGGCTAAGGCTCCTTGCGGCTTTGGAGAGGAGGAAGTGACCGGCCAACTCAGCACCTAACGCTTCCGATAGCTAACGGATACGGGAGGTTTGACGGGCGGTCAAGCGCTATCTAACGATTTCGGGAGCTTTCACGAACGTTAGGTGCGGCATGGGAAAGACAGAGGAACAGTGGCGCGATTCGGTCGTATCATTCGTCAAAACGAGCATGAAAACGGCGGGCGTCACCTACAAGGAGATGGCAGCTCGGCTAGAGGATCATGGGTTCAAAGAGACTGAGGCGTCGCTGACGATGAAGCTGAAACGAGGTGCCTTCGCGGCAACCTTCCTTATGGCCTGTCTTGCCGCGCTGGAGCTTGAAGGGGTACGCTTGGAAGAGCTTTGATACTCGGATTGATCTAATGGGAAAAGCTCATCGCAATCGCCATCAATCTCGCCGCGTAGGGCACCAACAAAATAAGCAACAGCAGCCCTCCGGCGACCATCAAGAGCCATCCGACCAACAGCAAAAACAAGGGGCCACTCTCGATTCCCCTGCGTTCATTCGACATCCGAAGAACAAGAGCATCGAACTTGCGAAAAGCAGTATTGGGGTCGACAGATCAGGGTAGCCAAATGGCTTAACTGGCTCACTGCCGGCGCTGCCGTCGTTGGTTTGTTCGGCCTTGGACTCGTTTATCTCACTTTGCAGCATTCCGACCAAGCGACTGTAGAAGCTAACAGAGCATGGCTTGCGGTCACATGGCGGCCTCACATTCTCCGAACCGAGATTGATTTTGGAGATCAAGATCGCAAATGTCGGCAAGTCGCCAGCTACTAATTTGATATTCCCGGAGCCATTCAGCAGCAAGTTTGAGACGATACCTGCTGACAGACAGAACACTATCGTTGAAGGCCCAGATATTCCGGACAATTGCAGAGAACCTAGCGATAAAAAAGGCGGAATTGTTTTCCCCGCACCAGACATCGGCATCTCCGAAGTCCTTTCCTTTATCGCTAGTGATGGCCAGTTCAAATTGAATTTGATTGGGGAGCTTTCTGGACAAAGAGCGCTTCGCATCATCGGATGCTTTTATTATACAACATTCTCTGTGACGAGGCATGTACAGTATTGTTTCCTCCAGCGCAAAGGGCTGAATGGCTTGTTGCAAGCGACACAGTGCAAAACCGGCCAGTACGCAAATTGAGATCGCCGCCAGCGCGGCCCGCGCGATCACGGTCTAACCCTCGCACCCGCGCTCCTCCCTTGACCGGAAATCCCAACCGCGAATCAGGCGGCCAAGCGTCGCCACGGCCGGGCTCATAGCGAACGCCGCAAATGTGTGGATTGACGGGGTTCGGCCGCTAGATCGAGGCGTCTCGCCTATTGTTGAGTTTGCGAGATAGTGCCGCATCGGTTCGCCCGCGTTGCGAAAGCTCCGCCGCATCCGTATCTTTGGGCTCGGCGCCGGGTGCGCCTTGAGGAACTTGGGACGCCATGACGGTCGCTCAAACGGAACAGGTCGACATCAGCGCCTCCGCGGCGAAGCGGGTGGCCGAGATTCTCAAGGGCGAGGCGCCGGGCTCTGCCTTGCGCGTCGGCGTCGATGGCGGCGGCTGCTCCGGCTTCCAGTACACCTACGACATCGTCGCCGCCGCGCCCGCCTCCGATGACATCGTGCTTGAGCGCGATGGCGCCACCGTGCTGATCGACACGACCTCGCTCGAGTTCCTGCGTGGCTCGACCATCGACTTCGTCAACGACTTGATGGGTTCGATGTTCAAGATCCATAATCCGCAGGCGACGGCGTCTTGCGGCTGCGGGACCTCCTTCGCGATCTGACGGCATCGCGCGCCGGTCCTTGCGACGGAAATGTCGCGGCCGCCTCGTTTGCGGTTGCGCGCCCTTGTGTCCTCCCTGCCCCGACCCGAGAACGCTTCGCGAAATGTCCATTGCAGGGACCGCCATGAAGGCCTTCACGCTCGTCGCCGCGCTCCTTTCTTCGACGGCCTTTTATTGCGGCACCATGCCTTGTGCGTCCGCAGGCGGCCTCGCAGGCGCGCTCTCCGGCGTCGGCAACGATCTCCTGACGGGCCGAGGGCAAGCGAAACCGGGCGACCTCGGCACGGCCCCGGCACCCGCGGCGCCAGCGGCCGTCGCGCCGCCCTCCGGCGTTGCGACGGCGGACGACGTAGTGGTGACGAGCGGCACGGCCACGATCCGCATCAAGCACGTCGAGGTCGCCGGCTCGTCGCTCTCGGGAGCCGACCTCGCCTCGCTGTTCGCCACCAAGGATCCGAAGGTCCTGGAGGGCCGGCTGCGCAAGCTCGACGCCGCCTCCATCGTCATCCCGGAGATCATCGTCGATTCGATCGACGGCACCCACGAAGCCCATGTCACCCAGAAAGACATCCTGCTCGCGAACGTCCACGGCGGGCGAGCCGCGACGGGCAGCGGCGCCACCGCGACGTTGACGTTCAAGGACGACAAGAACGATACGAGAATCTCCGCCGGCGCCACGACGTTCAAGGGGCTCGACCTCGCGCAGATCGTGCACGTCGCCACCGAATCGCGCACCGACGACGGCGACACGCCGCGCCCGATCTGCGACGAGATCGCGATCCAGACCGTCACGAGCGGGGGCGCCGCGGTCAAGGACGGGCCGCCGGTCACGATCGCGACAGTCCGGGCGACGGGACTCAAGGGGCGCCCGCTCAAGACCGAACTCGGCGAGGCGGCGAACGACGCCAAGGCGGATGCTGCGGCATTGAACGACATCGCGCATTCGTTCTCCGCCGATCTGATCGAGGCGAACGACTTCGCCCTTGCCGGCCCGGTGAGCGCGTCGACCGACGGCCTCAAGAGCCTCGCCCTGAAGCACGTCGCCGTGCGCGGGCTCGGCGACGGCAAGCTCGCCCGCTTCGAACTGAGCGGCCTGGCGATGGAGGGCAACGACAAGCAACCCGGCAGGCTGTCGCTGGCCTCGGCCGAGATCGAGAACGTCGCCACGAACGCGACGCCGGTGCCGAGCATCGACCGGATCGACCTGCACGACTTCGCCATCGACGTGCCTACGGACGAGAAAGGCAAATCGGGCCAGAGGATTGCCGTGGCGGTGGCCCATGCCGGCTATGAGGCGCCCGGCCTGGTCATCGGCAGGCTGCCGGCCAAGGCGACGCTGTCGATCGAGCACGCCACCTTCGACGTGCCGCCCGACAGCGGCGCGGCGCCGATGCTGTTGGCGATGGGCTACAAGCGCCTCGATCTCTCGAGCGAGAGCCGGTCACGCTACGATTCCGTCGGACAGACCCTCGATCTCGATCGGCTCTCGATCGCCGGCATCGGCATGGGCACGCTAGACATCAAGCTCGCCCTCGCCAAAGTAGCAGAAGGGATCGTGTCGCAGAACGACACGGAGCAGAAGGCGGCCGCCGCCGCGGTGCTGGTCAAGACCCTCGACCTGACGCTGCACGACGACGGACTGATCGACAAGGCGATCGGCTTCAAGGCGGCGATCGACGGCGTGAGCCTCGAGCAAGAGCGCACCAACCTAGGACAGCTCATCGACCTCGGCCTTCTGGGCTTCGGCCTTCAGGACTCGGCCAAGGCCCAGCTCGTCGTTGCAGCCCTCCACAAGTTCATCGCCGAACCCAAGACGCTGCACATCGCGATGTCCTCCAAACATGGGCTCGGGGCCGACTCTCTTCCGCTGATCGGCAATCCGCAGGCCCTGCTTGACGCCCTGGATGTCGAGGCCGGCGCCGACTAGGGAGCGTTCAAGCCGCGCGCTTGCGCGGGCGCAGCGACCGATTAGATTGCGCCGAGACCGCCGCTGAGGCGGACGCTCATCAAACCAGGTTCACGATGACCTTCGTCGACGAGCTCGAAGCGCCGACCCGCAAGACAGGCCAGATCAAGGTGCATGGCGAGGCCGCTTTTGCCGGCATGCGCAAGGCCGGGCGCCTGACCGCCCAGGCGCTCGACATGCTGACAGCGCACGTCAAGCCCGGCGTCACCACCGACGAACTCGATCGCCTCGTGTTCGATTTCGCCGTGGCCCACGGCGCCTATCCCGCGCCGCTCGACTACCGCGGCTACCGAAAATCGATCTGCACCTCGCTCAACCACGTCGTCTGCCACGGCTTGCCCGACCGCAAGCCGCTGCGCGATGGCGACATCATAAATATCGACGTGACCTTGATCGTCGACGGTTGGCATGGCGATTCTTCGCGGATGTTCCTGGTCGGCGAAGTCCCGCGCAAGGCGCAGCGGCTCGTCGAGGTGACCCACGAGGCGCTGCTGCGCGGGGTCGCTGCCGTGCGCGAGGGCGCGACGACAGGCGACATCGGCGCCGCGATCCAGGACTACGCCGAGGCCGAGCGCTGCTCCGTCGTGCGCGACTTCTGCGGCCACGGCCTCGGACGGCTGTTTCACGACGAGCCCAACATCCTGCACTACGGCCGCCGCGGCGAGGGCATCACGCTGAAGGCCGGCATGTTCTTCACCATCGAGCCGATGATCAACCTCGGCCGCCCGCACGTGAAGATCCTGTCGGACGGCTGGACCGCCGTGACCCGTGACCGCTCGCTCTCGGCGCAGTTCGAGCACACGCTGGGCGTCACCGCCGACGGCTGCGAGGTGTTCACCTATTCGCCGGCCGGGCTGAACGTGCCGCCGTATACGACGCTCGTGACTGCCGGCTGAGCGTGAGCGACACCGATACCGCGCCCTCGGCCGAGCCGCATTTCACCGGCCACCGCGAACGGTTGCGCGAGCGTTTCCGTCGCGGCGGCTCCTCCGCCCTCAACGATTACGAGTTCCTCGAGCTGATCCTATTCCGGGCCATGCCGCGGCGCGACGTCAAGCCGATCGCCAAGGCGCTTCTGGCGCGGTTCGGCTCCTTCGCCGAGGTGCTCGCCGCCCGCCCCGAGCGGCTCGACGAGATCGCCGGACTGGGCGAGGCCGCCGTGACCGAATTGAAGATCGTCGAGGCGGCCGCCCGCCGTTTGGCGCAATCGGCGATCGAGAAGCGCCGCAACCTCGGTTCTTCCTCCGCCGTGCTCGACTATTGCCGCACCGCCATGGCCTACATCGACCACGAGGAGTTCCGCATCCTTTTCCTGGACAAGAAGAACCAGCTCATCGCCGACGAGGTGCAGGGCGTCGGCACCGTCGACCACGCGCCGGTCTATCCGCGCGAGGTCATGCGCCGCTCGCTCGAGCTCGGCGCCACCGCGCTGATCCTCGTGCACAACCATCCTTCGGGCGATCCCAGCCCCTCCACCGCCGACATCGCGATGACGGTGCAGATCGTGAGCCTGGGCAAGGCACTCGGGATCGTGGTTCACGACCACCTGATCATCGGCCGCCAGGGCCATGCCAGCTTCAGAAGCCTGAAGCTACTTTGACGTCGACATCGGCTTAATGGTCTTGAAGGGATGCTCGCCGGCCATCAGCGCGAAGCCATCCAGATACATGATCTTGTCGTCTGCCATGTCGCGAAGCCTTCCTGAATACGCTGATCGAGGCCGCCATTGCCGTCGCAACCGCCCTCGATGTTCCGACGAGGGAAAGCAGACTTGCTCATCGGCTATCAAGCGATCCCAAGCCTGCTGATCCGGCTCGCGGTCAAGGATCTGATCGCGACTTTGGCGGCGAAGGATAATTCAGCGTAGCCCCAGCTGCTTGGTCGCGGCAGCGACGCGGCAACTCCCGTAACACAAGGACCTTTCATCAACCTCGCTACGCGAAAAAGCCTCGTACGGCGACGTCGCCTTCCGCACGGGGATGCAAAGCGTTAAACATGCTCATGCATAGACGAGAGGCATGGTTCAGTCCTACCTGCAGCGCCGACCCGCCGGAACGCTGGTCGATAGAATGAGGATGGTCGCTCCGGCCAGCCTGCTGCTCGTCGGCGCGACGACGCCGGCGCTCTCGCTGTGGATCCTGCACCAGCTTCCCACGGCTGTCGCCGTCCCGACCGTCGTATTCCTCGTGGTGTCGCTGCCACTCGCCTGTTTCCTGCTCGCGGTCCTGCTGTGGCAGGCACACCGCAGAATCACGGTGCTGGAACGCGACCGCGTGGCTATCGGCAAATCGGGCATCGATCCCCTGACTACGCTGCCCGACCGCCTTCGCTTCGAACAGGTCCTCGGGACGGCCATTGCCGGCAGCGGAGCCGAGGCGTTTGTCGCGCTCATCGCTATCGATATCGACCGTTTCAAGAACGTCAACGACACCCACGGCCATCAGGCCGGCGACCGCCTTCTGGTCGGCATCGTCGAGCGGATCCGCCGCGTGGTGCGCGATGGCGACTGCCTCGCCCGGCTCGGCGGCGACGAGTTCGCGCTGGTCCTGCCGCGGGTCGACAGCGCCGCCAACTGCGCCGCGACGGCGCACCGCATCCTCGACGCGATGATCGCGCCCTTCGATCTAGGCCCGGCGCAGATCTATGCCACGCTGTCGCTCGGCATCGCCATGGGGCCACGCGACGGCGAGAGCGCGACGACGCTCTGCCAGGCGGCCGATCTCGCGCTCTACCGGGCCAAGCACGAAGGCCGCAATCGCTTTGCCTTCTTCGACAAGACGATGGAGCAGAAGCTCCATCTCGGCCAGACCATCGAGGACGACCTGCGCCGGGCGATCACCGACGGCGAACTCACGATCGCCTACCAGCCCCTCATCCGCGCCCGAGACGAACGCATGCAGGGCGTCGAGGCGCTGGTGCGCTGGGTACATCCGACCCTTGGCCTGATTCCCCCCGAGGACTTCATTCCGTTGGCCGAGAGCCGCGGCCTGATCGTCCCGCTGGGCGATTGGGTGCTACGGCGCGCCTGCCTCGACGCCAGGCGCTGGCCGGCTCTGCGAATCGCCGTCAACGTGTCGCCCGTGCAGTTCCGCCAGCGCGGATTCGTCGAACAGGTCGCCGGGATCCTCGAGGCCACCGGGATCGATCCCACCCGCCTCGACCTCGAGCTGACCGAAGGCGTGCTGATCCAGGACGCCGAGCAGGCCGAAGAGGTCATCATGAACCTGCGCGCAATCGGCATCCGCATGGGGCTCGACGATTTCGGCTCGGGCTATTCCTCGATGATCTACCTGCGCCGCTTCGCCTTCGACAAGGTGAAGATCGATCGCGCCTTCCTGCAGTCGCTCGAGACCAGCGGCGAGGGCGCGATCATCCTCGAATACATCATCTCGCTCGGTCACGCCCTTGGTCTCAGCGTGACCGCCGAGGGCGTCGAGCACAGCGAGCAGGTCGAGTTCCTCAAGACGCTCGGCTGCGACGAATTGCAGGGCTATTTTTACGCGCCGCCGCTCTCCGCTCGCGAGATCGACGAGCGGGTCTCGCTAGAGGCGTGGAAAGCCACCCCCGCTGAACCCACACCGGTCGCCAGCCGCGACGCCGCTTAGAGGCTCGTCTCGGCCCGGCGGAACAAGGAGACCTTACCTCGTAAGCTCGCCTCGTGCGAGGGCGTCCAACGCCTCGCGCGTGTCGACGTCGAAGAGAACGCCGGGATCGTCGACGCGACAGGACAGCACGCGGTGCGCGCCATCGGCCAGGATGCGGCGGGCACCCTCGTCACCGCTCAAACGCAGCAGCGCCGGGAACAGCGCGCGCGAGATCAGCACGGGATTGCCCCACCCTCTCTCGTGGACCGGCACGACCGCATCCGGTCGCTCGCGATCGAAGGTGGCGATCAGGGCATCAAGGGTCGCGGGCTTCACACGAGGCATATCGGCCAGCAAGACCAAGGCGGCCGAGGCCGCAAGCGGCACGGCGGCGAGCCCCGTGGCGAGCGAGCCGGCCATACCTTCGGCGAACCGGTCGTTATGGACGAGCACGATGTCGAGCCCCGCCAGTGCGGCCGGCGCGCGCTCGGCACCGCGGCCCGTGACGACGATGATCGGCGCGGCTCGCGATTCCACGGCCGCGGCGGCGACATGGGCGACCAGTGCGCGGCC
>CAZZWW010000093.1:0-9178 GCA_964657815.1 Vulcanimicrobiota bacterium
GGCGCGGCTCGGCCGGGCGGCGGCGTAGGCCGGCGGGACGCCGGCATCGAGGCCGTGGCGGCCTTCGCCATCCAACGGCACCGCGCTCGAGGCGACGTCCTGCTCCTCTTCCCCCTGCGGCGCCTCGGACTGAACGGGCGCAGGCCCCGGGCGGCTCGCCTCCGGCGTCGGCTTGCAATAGTGCCGGCCGCCGCCGTGCAACGCCAAGTCGACGTGGATGTGGTTGTAGTGGAAGGCGTTGGAGCCGGGCCCGAGGACGGTCGTGAAGCTCTCGCAGGCACCGGCGTGGACGTCTCGCAGGAAGGCCTGAGACTGCTCGTCGCCACGTGTCCAGTCGTGCACCACGGTGATCTTGCGCCCGTCCGCAAGACGGAAGCCGCCGATGTCGAGCGCGTTGCCGAAGGCATGCTCGGAAATCTTGGCCCCGGCCTGCCCGTTCATGCCGCGACAGGAATACGAGCCCATCGTGTCGATCTGCGCCACGTTCTGGCCGAAACGCGCCTGCGCGACCGGCTGCACGACCTTGGTGACCCAGTCGTCGAGCGCCGCGATCATCGGGCAGTCCAGCGTCGCCACGGTGTCGAACTGGACGCTGTCGCCGGCGAGCGCGCCAACCATGTAGGGCTCGGTGAGGCCGCAGATGCCGGGGCCGTCGATCTCGCGGCCGCGCGGCTGAATGTAGCGGGAAAGGCTCACGCGGCGCTCGGCGATGCACGCCTTCTCGGCCTGCTCGCGCCACGCCGGCCGTTGCGCCCGCTCGACCGTCGAGCAGCCGGCGGCCGCGAGACACGCGGCAACAACAAGGGTCAATGCCCGAACGCGACACGCCATGCCGCGACCGTGCCGAAGCCGCGTTACTCCACATTTAAGAGGTATGTTTAATAAACATTAGCTTGGCCGTTGCCCGAACAGCACAGTGCCGGACGAAGCGCATCCTCGCTCGGCCGACAGGGTGCATCACGCTTGACTCTGGCGGGATGGACAGCCGTCACTCGAAGTTAATAATGTATGTCAAGCGTAAATGGAGTGGACGCGATGAGCGGACGAGACCACGAGCCTGTTTCGGCCTTCTTCCCTTCGATCGATCGCAACCTGATCCTCGACCTGGATCGGCACCTGCGCGGGGCACAGGCGGCATCGCCGCCCGGCCTTCCTGCGACCATGGATCCGATACCCACACCCGCGCGCTCCGGACTACGCCCGGATGTCGCCCACGTCGTCGAGGCTGTCGAGCAGGCGGCCCACTCGATCTCGTCGATGACCGCGCGGATCGAGGATCTCGAAAGCCACATCACCAACCTGGAAGCCGCAAACGGCAAGCTCGACGAGAGGCTCTCATCGTCACAGCGTCACGTTGCGGAACTCGAGGGACGGCTGAAGGCCGAGACCGAGCGCGCCGCCCGCATCGAGGCCGTCGCCGCACAGCAGGCCGGCCGTGCCGCCGCGCTCGACCGTGAACTCAACGCCGCTCACGGCGATCTCGCCCGGATCACGGACGCGATCGCCGCCACGCTCGGCTTTCCCCAGAAGGGTTGAGGCGCCGAGCCTTTTCTGACGACACTCCGGATCGCCGAGGCGATTCTGGAACCGGCGAGCGTCGACGGATCACCGCCCAGCGGGCCGTGCCGAACAGAAGCCGTACAGAGCTATTCCGCCGCGACGGCGCGCTTGCGTCCGCGCGTCTTGGGAGCCTCGGGCTCGACCGCCGCCGGAGCCGGCGCTTCAGCCGCTTCCGATCGCTGCTGACCCAGACCGATGTCCTTGGCGAGCTTCGAGCGGATCTCGGAATAGCCGGGTGCGACCATCGGATAGTCTTTGGGCAAGCCCCACTTCGTGCGGTATTCGTCGGGCGTCATGTTGTACACGGTGCCGAGATGCCGCTTGAGCGAACGGAACTTCTTGCCGTCTTCCAGGCAGATGATGTGATCCTGAGTCAGCGACTTCTTGATCGGCACGGCCGGAACCGGCGGGGGAGCCGGCGGCGTCTCGACCTGACCGACGGCGAGCTGCTGGATCGAAGCGTGGATCGAGGCGATGAAATCGGGCAGGTCCGACGCGCGCATCGAGTTGTTGCTGACGTAGGCCGAGACGAGATCGGCGACGACCTCGATGTAGTTGCTCGACGGTGCGGATTTCGACGTGGGTTCTGCTGCGTCCACTTGAACGACCTCTATGTTGATGCGGCCGAAACGACCGGCGATTGAGTCCGTGGCTCGAAGAACAACCGGACCACATACCGACCATGGGGAACAAAGCCCATCTGGGAGGCGATCACGAGCACGTCAAGTAGAGCCAACCATCTTTTCGCGAAGACCAAGCGATCCGATGGATTTCATTCTGCTTAGAATGTCCCAATGATTTGCGCCAGTGCAAAAAGTCGTTGTCAACCCGCTTTCATGTGCATGACCTGCTGAGGCGTCGGCGGTGCTGGCCAATCGTGGGCGCAAGGAAGCAAATCCCGCTCGACCCGGAGAGCAACGGATCAGAACTCTCAACAGCACAGCTCGCGTCTTCGACGATGGGACGCCCGTGCTCGCGCGGCCGTATTGCAGGTTTACCGGCGACATGCAGGCCGATGCACTTCAAGAAAGCAGCCGGGCGCACGGTCCTGTCGTGACCAGCCGGGACAATGCGAATCAATCCCCGCCGTCGGTCACGCCGCCGATGAGATTGCTGGTCCGGAGCCTGTCGGCGGACGGCACCCGCCGCAGCGGTACCAGGCGGCGCGGCACGTCGGCCAGGGTCGCATCGAGAGCGAGCGCCTGTCGCGCCGCATCGGCCGTCTCGGCAACGAACCGGCAGGATTGTCCCGGGCGCAGTTGCGCCAAGTGCCCGATGTCGGCGCGGAGCACGTGGGCGATCTTCGGATAGCCACCCGTGGGCTGACGGTCCGCCATCAACACCAGCGGCTTGCCGTCGCCGGCGACCTGGACAGCCCCCAGTGCCACCCCATCCGAGACGATGTTGAAGTCCCGCGCGTGCTCGAGGGGAGGCCCATCGAGCGCGTAGGCCATGCGGTCCGCCGCGGCCGTTACGCTCCAGCGTGCGTCGAGGAACGACGCGACGGCCTCGACGGTAAAGTGATCGTCCTGCGGCCCGAGCACGACCCGCAAAGGCGCCTCTGCCGGCTTCAGCCAGCCGGCCTGGATCTCCACGTCGTCGAGGTCACCGGCATGGCTGCCAAGAGGCGCGAGCCGATCGCCGGGGCGTAGCGGGCGCCCATCGAGACCGCCAAGCCTCGATCGCGCATGGGTGGCGCGGCTGCCCATGACGAGCGGCACGTCGATGCCGCCGGGCACGGCGAGGTAGCACCACTGGCCCCAGTCCCCGGCCCTCGCGCGGAGCGTCTCACCAGGTCGCAGCATCACGCGCGCAGCCGGCGGAAGCGCTTGATCGTCGCACGCCCAACGAAAGCCGCCACCGGCGAAAGCCATGGGCAAGCGCACGTCACAGGTGAGCGCGATCCCGCCCGGCCCCACCTCGATGGCCGCTGCGCCGGGCAAATTGCCGAGCGCGAGGTTGGCGGTCGCCAACGCGAAGGAATCCATCGGGCCGGCCGGCGTGACGCCGAAGCGCAGCAGGCCGAAGCGGCCGGCGTCCTGGATCGTCGTACCGGGGCCGACCGCGCCGAGCGTGATCGCCGCCCACGCGCTCAAAGAACCTCCGGCGCGAGGACCGGCTCGCCTCGTTCGGCCGCGCGAGCCAAGTCCTCGAAGCGGGCCGCGTCGATTCGCTCGAAGGCGACCTCGTCGCCGACCGCGATGGGGAACATCGGGTCGCCGTGGGGATCGAAGGTCCGAGCCGGCGTGCGGCCGAGAACGTACCAGCCCGTCGGCATGGCCACCGAGGCGATCAGCGCTTGACCGTTGGCGATCGTCAGCGCGCCCGGCTGCGCCGGTGGTCGCGGCTTGCGACGCCGAGACACGTGCAATGCCTCGGGCAGTCCGGCGAGGAAGACGAAGCCCGGCGCGAAGCCGTACATGACGACGCGGTAGGTGGCCCCGGCGTGAAGCACAGCGACGCGCTCCGGCGCCAGGCCGAGGAGACCGGCCACCTCGTCGAGATCTTCGGCGTGAGGATCGTCGTAGCACGCGGGGACGCGCCATCGCCTTGGCGCCGGGCGCTCTGCGGCGCGGGGATCGAGGCCGGCGACATGCGCCGCCAGCGCCTCGTGGGTGAGCACGTGCGGGTCGAGATGGATCATCAGGGAGCGGTAGGTCGGCACCGTCTCGAGAATGCCCTCGAGCGGCGCTGCCGCCAGCGCCGCGTCCAGCGCGAGCACCGCGTCGTGGTGGACCGGGTCGGCGCTGTCGCCGTACTCGACGACCAGCGCGCTCTCGCCCGCCGGCAGGAGGCGCGGCGGCGACATCAGGCAGCGTCCTGGCGCGGCCTCGCGAAGGCGACAACGACGACGCCGGCTGCCTCGAGCGCGTCGCGCACCGCCCGCGCCATGGCGACCGCGCCCGGCGTGTCGCCGTGCACGCAGATCGAGTCGATGCCCACGGGTACGCGGCGGCCGGCGAGCGACGTCACGGCGCCGTCGTCGACCATGCGCACCGCGCGCTCGGCCACCGCGGCGGCGTCGTGCAGCACCGCGCCGGGCGCACTGCGCGGCGCGAGGTGTCCGGCGTCGTCGTAGCCACGGTCGGCGTAGATCTCGCGCAAGGTTCGCAGCCCGGCCGCCTCCCCGGCGCGCTGCAAGGCGGTGCCGGCGACGGCGAGGAAGGCGAGTCCGGGGTCCACCGCGCGGCTCGCCCGGGCGATCGCCGCAGCGAGGCCGGCGTCGGCCATCGCGAGATTGCTCAGCGCGCCGTGCGGCTTGACGTGGGTCAAACGATGGCCGGCGTGGGCGGCAAGCGCGGCGGCGGCGCCGACCTGGTAGGCCACGAGCCGCTCGGCCTCGGCCTCGGTCACCGGCAACGCGCGACGGCCGAAGCCGGCGCGGTCGGCGAAGCCGGGATGGGCGCCGACCGCCACGCCGCACTCGCGCGCCAAGGCGAAGGTCTCGGCCATGATGTCGGGATCGCCGGCGTGAAAGCCGCAGGCGACGCTGCAACTGGTGACGATGGCGAGCATCGCCCGGTCGTCTCCCATGGCGTAGACGCCGAAGCCCTCCCCACAATCGCAGTTGAGGTCGACGGCGGCCATACCGCGCCTAGTGGCGCTCGGCGGTCGGCGCAAGGCGCGGCTCGCGCGGCTTGGGACGATAGCCAAACAGCGTCCGCACCCTGTCGGAGGTCCGCAGCATCGCCAGGCGGGCTCTGTCCTTGAGCGCGGCCGCCGCACGCCAGATGGCGGTCCGCCGGAACCAGCCGAGCACCGAGTCACGCAGCGCCATGATCCAGTTGTAGATCCAGGCGAACCATCGGATCGTCAGCAGTTGCGCCTTGCCGGCGTGAAGGATGCGCTCGCACACGAAGATCGAGACGACGTAGGCGCCGATGAAGATCGTCATGCCGGTGCGGAAATGGCCCTCGGCCATCCAGTACACGGCGAAAACCTTGGCGAGCTCGGCGATGATGAAGGGCACCACCATGACCACGAGGATCACGTATGGGTGCAGCGACTGGATCCAGCGCTCGAGCCGCTGCACGACGCGCAGGCCCGACAGCCAGCGCACCACGGGCCGGAACAGGGCGAACACGATCGAGTCGATGACGACGTAGATCGCGACCACGATCTCGGCGAGGAGGCGGAGGGCGCGCTGGAAGAGGTTGATCTGGTGGTCGGCCAAGGGATACCTCGAACGGCTTGCACGCGGATTGTCGGTCTTCGCCCCGCGCCGTCAAGCGCGGGCTGCCGGGATTTGGCAGCGAAGAAAGGCGATTTCACGCCAGCGTGAACACCGGATCGTGCGGCGCGCTATGTCCTTCTCCGGAGACCCGCGATGCCGCCGCCCGCCCGCATGATGCAGATCTTCTACGACGGCGCCGGCGGTGCCGAGGTCGTGCGCGTCGGCGAAGCGCCGGTGCCGCGGCCGGGCGAGGGCCAGGTGCTGATCGCGGTCGCCGCCGCCGGGGTCAACCGTCCCGACCTGATCCAGCGTGCCGGCAAGTACCCGCCGCCGAAGGGCGAGAGCGACATCCCCGGTCTCGAGGTCTCGGGCCGCATCGCGGCGGTCGGGCCGGGCGTGAACGGGCCGAAAGAAGGCGACGAGGTCTGTGCGTTGCTCGGCTCCGGCGGCTACGCCGAATACGCGCTGGCCGCCGCGCCGCTGTGCCTCCCCAAGCCGAAGGCGCTCGACCTCGTCGAGGCCGCCGGCGTGCCGGAGACCTACTTCACCGTCTTCGACAACGTCTTCACGCGGGGCAGGCTCGTGGAGGGCGAGCGCTTCCTGGTCCACGGCGGCTCCAGCGGCATCGGCTCGACCGCGATCCAGCTCGCCAAGGCGTTCGGCGCGGAGGTCTTCGCCACCGCCGGAACGGCCGAGAAATGCGCCTTCTGCCGCACGCTCGGCGCCGATCACGCGATCGACTACAAGGCGGAGGACTTCGTCGCGGTCATCAAGGAGGCGACGGCGAAGGCGGGCGTGAACCTGATCCTGGACATGGTCGGCGGCGACTACCTCGCCCGCAACATCGCCTGCCTCGCGACGGAAGGCCGTCTGGTGCAGATCGCCTTCCTCGGCTCGCCGGTGAGCCGGGAGGTCGATTTCACGGCGGTGATGGTGAAGCGGCTTGTGCTGACGGGATCGACGCTGCGGGCGCGCACGATCGCCAAGAAGGCCGAGGTCGCGGACGCCTTGCGCGAAAAGGTATGGCCGCTGCTCGACGCCGGCCGCGTCAAGCCGGTCGTCCACGCGACCTTCCCACTCGCGGACGCGCGGCAGGCGCAAGAGATGATGGAAAGCTCCAGCCACCTCGGCAAGATCCTGCTGGTGACCGGCACGTGATCGCCCGCGCGGAGGCAGCCTAAGGGAAGTTGCGGAACTGCTCGACGAGCGGGTTGTAGTACAGTGGGTAGAGCCCGGCGCTGTAGGTGTAGGCGTCGACCGAGCGGAACGGGAAGCTCAGCGAGGCGCGGGCCTTCACGACGTGCATGGCGTGCCCGAACGGGCCGAGATCCTGCGTCACCTGGATCGGCGTGCCGCGATTGACGGTGATGCAGCCTGGGAAGGCGTTGAAGGCGAATGCGTCGTGGTCGATCGTCGCTGCCGTGTAGGCGGCGAGTTCGCGCGGACTCGAGCAGAACGGCTGGTGCGCCGACGACGCGATGAGGTACTGGCCGGCGAGCGAGGGATCGGCTCGGCACGGCGCTGCGACCGCCGACGCCAGAACCGCGGTGACCAGGAACACGCTTGCCGCCTTCATCGCACCACCCCGTCGAGCCGCTCCGGCGGCGAATTCATCCACCGTAAGCCGGATTCGTCGCCGCTTGAAGCGCGCGCGAGCGCCTAATCGAATTCCTGCGACGGGTGTGTCCCGCGGCGCAGCCTCACGTAGAGCGCGCCGGCGCCGCCGTGGGGCCGCCCGGCCTCCTCCCAGCCCAGCACCAGGGCGCGGAACTCGGGCAGGCCGAGCCACAGCGGCACCTGCCGGCGCAACACCCCGGTGGTGCCGTCGCCGAAGCCCCACTCGTCCTCGCGCGCCCGGCCGCCCTTGCCGGTGACCACCAGCACCACCTTGGAGCCCTGCCGCTGCGCCCGATCGAGGAAGCGCAGCAGCGCGACATGCGCCTCGCCCTGGCGCAGTCCGTGGAGGTCGATCGCCGCGTCGGCGGTCATGCGGCCGCGCGCGAGCTTCTGCTTCAGCTTGCGCTCGAGCGGGGCCAGAGGCGGCATGGCCAAGCGCGGCACCGGCGAAGGCAGGACGGGCGCCGGCATTGCCACGGCGGGGGCACGAGGCGTCACGGCCACAGCCGGCGGGGGCGGCAGGACGCTGCCGGGGCGCCGCGCCACCGTCGAGGCCACGGTCAGCCACAGCTCGATCTCGTCGTCGGTGAGCCGCCGCAGGCGCGTCGAGCGGGGCTTGG
Source organism: Vulcanimicrobiota bacterium (assembly GCA_964657815.1). Lineage (GTDB taxonomy): Bacteria > Pseudomonadota > Alphaproteobacteria > Rhizobiales > Beijerinckiaceae > RH-AL1. The sequence goes on from CAZZWW010000093.1 coordinate 7,972, forward strand.
GCTCGCTCATCGTTGCGCCGTCGGCGCACGTGCCTCGCCGGCCGGCTGCGGCGGCTCCGCCGGATCCTTGGGCCAGAGCACCCAGAGCGTGCCGGGATGGCGGATCGGCCCGGCGCGGGTGGCCGCTTCGGGACCGGTGCCGAAGAAGATGTCGGCCCGCGTCGGCCCGACGATGGCCGCGCCGGTGTCCTGCGTCACCATCAGGCGGCGGAACGGCTCGGGATCGTGGCTCCGCCACGGCAGGGTGGAGTCGACGTAGACCGGCAGCCCGTAGGCCCAGCGCGTTCGGTCGACGGCGAGCGAGCGCAGCGGGGTCAGACCGACGCCGGCGGCACCGACCGGACCGGACGCGAGCGGCAGGGCGTCGTCGAAGCGGAAGAAGATGAAGGAGCGGTTCTCGTCCATCAGCGCGCGGCCGGCCTCGCCCGGCGCCTGGCCATGGGCTTCGATCCAGCCGCGCAGCTGCGCCATGCCCATGTCGGCCGGCGGGATGCCGAGGCGATGCACCAGCAGCTTGCCGATCGCCGTGTAGGGCTGCCCGTTGCGGCCGGCGTAAGCCACGCGCTTCAGCGTGCCGTCGGGCAGCTTCACGCGGGCGGAGCCCTGGATCGCCACGAAGAAGGCGTCCACCGGCGCCCGCAGCCAGACCAGCGGCGGTGCCGTCGCACCGAGCGCGCCCGCCTCGATCGCCGCACGGTCCGGCAGGACTCCGTGCGAGGCCGCCGGCGCGGCGAGCAGCGGGGCGGTGAAGGCGGCGGTGCGCGCGAGCGAACCTTCGACCACCGGCTCGTAGTACCCGGTAAGGAACGCCGGCTCCTGCATGCGCCGCGGCGTGAAATGCGCGGCGAAGAAGGCGCGCGCCGCTTGTCCGTCGACCGGCTCGGGCAGCAGCACCGCCTGCGAGCAGGCGCAGCGCAGGCCGTTGGGGGGCGGCAGGGCGGAGCGTGCCGGCGGGAGGCCGTCGATGGTCGCGACGCAGGAGCTGCGGAACGCTGCGAAAGCCGCGGCCGTGTCGTCGGCTGCGAAAGCGGGGAGGTCGGAAAGCGCCGCCGTTTCGCCGGGGGCGGGCATCGGCGCGGCCGCGGCGCGGCCCGGCGCCAGCATCGCGAGCGCCAGCAGGAGGGGCGCCGCGCGCATCAATCGCCGGATTGCGTCGCGACGAGCTTCCAGTTCGGGTCGCGCGAAGCCGTATCGCGGGCGAAGGTCC
>CAZZWW010000094.1:0-1759 GCA_964657815.1 Vulcanimicrobiota bacterium
GATGATCGACGTCGGCTGCATGCAGATCAACCATCATTACCATGCCGCGCGCTTCCGCTCGCTGGAGGCGATGTTCGACCCCGCCCAGAACGTCGACTATGCCGCGCGCTTTCTGCGCGAGCTCAAGGAGCGCGAGCACAGCTGGACCATGGCGGTCGCGCGTTACAATGCCGGACCCAACAACGATCCCGCGCAGAAGATCTACGTCTGCGGGGTGCTCCGCCGGATGGTGGCGAGCGGCTTCGGCGCCTGGACCGAATCAGCGAAAAAATTCTGCTTTCCGCCGAGCGTTGCAAAATCGTCGGGGCCAGCCGCATCGCCCGTCAAGACCGTCGAAAACGAGCCGCATGGATAACGTAGGGTTAACGGGACGCCGGAACCGGCACATCCATTCACGAATTCGTAACGCGACGACCCAGCGTTCCGCGGAAAGAGACTGTCACTTCCGGAGCGTAACCGTTCCTTAACCAACCTCGCCGGCGGCTTTTCGCGCGAAAGGTTAAATGCCGTTTACCCTAAAAAATCACGCCTTGCTTACCTTCCCCAGGACGCAAGGCGGGGGCAGCGATGCTGGTGATGGTGGAAGAGCGGGAGCTGGTCGTGGCCGGCTACGAGCATGGCTTCGCGGCGGAAGGCGTGGCACTGGTCGGCTTCACGCCCTCGGATTTCCTGACGTGGATCGAGAGCGCTCCCGCGACGGAGGTTTCGTCGGTCGAGGCCTTCCTTCTCGGCGACAGCCCCGTTCGCCTGGCCTGCGCCCGTGCGATCACGCGTCGCGCGGCCGTGCCATCCCTCGCGGTCGTGGACGCGAATTCGCTCGACACCACGCTGTCGCTGTTCGCCGAAGGCGTCGACGACGTCGTCCGCAAGCCGGTACACGTCCGCGAGATCCTGGCCCGCATCGGCGCCATTCGACGTCGCGCCACCCATCTGGCCCGGGCCGCGGTGCCGTCGGTGCAGACGGACGTGAGCGTCTTCTTCGACGGACGCGATCCCGAGATCGGCGGCGTCGCGCTCGAGCTGCCGCGCCGCGAGCGGCGCATCCTCGAGTACCTCATCGCCAACAAGGGTCGGCGGGTCACCAAGACCCAGATCTTCAACGCGATCTACGGCATCTTCGACGAGAACGTCGAGGAGAACGTCGTCGAGAGCCACGTCAGCAAGCTGCGCAAGAAGCTGCGGGCCCGGCTCGGCTACGATCCGATCGATAGCAAACGTTTCCTCGGCTACTGCATCGAGCTGAAGAGCGCCGAGGCCGATGCGCAGCCTGCGCTGCAGGCCGCCTGATGACTTCCCCGAAGCTTCTCCAAGAGGTTCCTCGCCCATGAGCCTGTTCAACACGATGCGCACCGCGACGTCCGGCATGCAGGCGCAGAGCAATGCGCTGAGCACGATCGGCGACAACATCGCCAACTCCGGCACCACCGGCTACAAGAAGGCCACCGCCGAGTTCGAGACGGCGCTCGGCATCAACGCCACCAGCGAGTACGAGTCCGGCGGCGTGCAGACCGACGTGCGCTACGGCATCACCAGCCAGGGCACGCTGACCTCCTCCGCCTCGACGACCGATCTCGGCATCAACGGCAACGGCTTCTTCGTCGTCAGCAAGGACGGCCAGGGGCAGTACCTGACCCGCGCCGGCTCCTTCGTGCCGGACTCGAACGGCAACCTCGTCAACGCCGCCGGCTACGAGCTGATGGGCTATCAGCAGTTGGCGAGCGGGACGGCCACGAGCCTGTCGGTCGTCAACGTGTCCTCG
>CAZZWW010000094.1:1769-9099 GCA_964657815.1 Vulcanimicrobiota bacterium
CCTCGACCGCGCTCAACGCGCAGGCCTCGACCAAGGGCGCGCTGACCGCCAACCTGCCTTCGACGGCGCCGGCGGCGACGGGCGATCTGCCCTCGAGCAACAAGGCCGACGCGACCTACACAAGAAAGACGTCGGTGACGGCCTACGACCCGCTCGGCAAGGCCGACGTGTTGGACGTCTACCTGACCAAGACGGGCGACAACACCTGGGAAGCGACCGCCTACCATCAGGCCGATGCGGCCTCCGGAGGCGGCTTTCCCTACGCGAGCGCCGCCGTTGGTACGAGTCTGCTGACGTTCGATCCGAACTCGGGTGCCCTGATGAAAACGGACACGACCAAAGCGACGACCGATGCGAACGGCAATACAACGATGGTGGATTCGGGCACCGCGACCTCGCCCGCCAACACCCTCAACGTCGATCTCGGTGGCAGCACGCCGATCCCGATCGATCTCTCATCGACCACGCAGCTCGCGTCCGACTTCGCCGTCAACCAGGCCAGCGCCGACGGCTACGCCGCCAGCAAGCTGAGCAAGGTGACGATCGGCCAGGACGGCACGGTGACGAACGTCTACGCCAGCGGCGCGCAGGTCGTGACCTACAAGATCCCGCTCGGCACCGTGACCTCGCCGGACAATCTCACCCCGCTCAGCGGCAACGTCTACCAGGTGAGTGAGAACTCCGGCACGATCGTCACGGCCGACGCCAACTCCTCGGGGCTGGGCACGATCAACTCGGGAGAGCTCGAGAGCTCCACGGTCGATCTCGCCACCGAGCTCACCAACATGATTCAGGCCCAGCGCGGCTACGAGGCGAACTCGAAGGTCCTGCAGACCGGCTCCGACCTGCTCGGCGTGCTCAACAGGTTGACGACGAACTGACAAGAGACGCACGATGGTGTCAGGCCGCGGCGACCTCGCCGCGGCCTTTTTCGTCGGACATTAAGGTTAGGCTTTAGGGTAAACGGTCTGTCCATCTTTCGTGACTAAGGTTCACCCAGCGGCAAGGTGGACTAGAGTCCGAGATGAGTCTCACGAGTGCATTGAACATCGCGCAGTCCGCGCTGGCCAACACTGCCGCGCAGTCCGCGATCCTCTCCAAGAACATCGCCAACGTCAGCAACGCCGATTACTCGCGGCGCAGCGCCGGCACGATCTCGCAATCCTACGGCGGTGTCACGCAGGGCGAGACCCAACGGGCGACGAGCAAGGCGCTGCTCGCGAGCCTGTTGGCCGCCCAGAGCGGCTCGGCCTCGCAGAATGCGCTGAGCGACGGCCTCACGTCGCTCGCCAGCACGCTCGGCCTCGACACCACGTCGAGCACCAGCTCGACGTCCGCCACCGACACGTCTCCGGCGACCGCGATCGGCGCGTTGACGACAGCCCTCCAGCAATATGCGGCCGAGCCCGACAGCGCCGCTCTCGGGGCGGCGGTGGTGCAGGCGGCCAAGGCGCTCGCCACCAACCTCAACTCGGCCGCCGCCAACGTCGCCACCGTCCGTGCCCAGGCCGACAGCGACATGGCTGCCTCGGTCAAGACCATCAACGGGCTGCTGTCGCAGTTCAAGACGGCCAACGACGCCGTCGTCGCCGGCACTGCGACCGGCGCCGACACGACCGACGCCGCCGACACGCGCGACGGCATCCTCAAGCAGCTGTCGAGCCAGATCGGCATCGCGACGACGCAGAACCCGAACGGCGGCATCTCCATCTACACCGACAGCGGCGTGACCCTGTTCGAGACGACGCCGCGGACCGTGAGCTTCACGCCGACCACGACCTACACCTCCGGCACGGTCGGCCAAGCGGTGAGCGTCGACGGCATCCCGGTCACCGGGACCTCGGCGGTCATGCCGATCAGCGGCGGCGCGCTCGCCGGCCTGGCGAGCCTGCGCGACGGGGCCAGCGTGAGCTACGGCAACCAGCTCGACCAGATCGCGTCCGCGATGGTCTCGGCCTTTTCCGAGAGCGATCCCAGCGGCAAGGGACCGACCCTGGCCGGCCTCTTCACCAACGCCGGCAGTACCGCGACGCCGACGTCCGCGACCGGTCTCGCCGCCTCCATCGCGGTGAGCGCCCGCGTCGATCCCTCGTCCGGCGGCGACGTCACCCGGCTGCGCGACGGTGACGTGTCCGACGACACCTACAGCTCGAACAGCTCCGGCGCGGCATCCTATTCCGACCGGCTGAACGCATTGGCGAGCGCGCTGGGCGCCACCCGCTCCTTCGACGCCACGACCGGGGGCACCGCCTCGGGCTCGGTCGCCGACTACGCCTCGTCCTCCGTCAGCTGGATCTCGGCGCAGCGCCAGACGGCCTCGAACCAGGTGACCGCGACGGGCGCGGTGGCCGCCTCGGCGACGACGGCGCTCTCCAACGCCACCGGCGTCAACCTGGACGATCAGCTCTCCAGCATGCTCGACATCGAGCACGCCTACCAGGCCTCGGCCCAGCTGATGAACACGGTGAACACGATGTACACCTCGCTCATTCAAGCCTTCAACTAGCGCCATGACCTACATTTCCTCGTCATCGGTGCTCTCCTCCGTGCGCCAGTCGGTGCTTCAGGCCCAGGCCGGCCTGGCCCAGGCGCAGACGGAGGTCTCCAGCGGCAACCAGGCCGACCTCGGCGTGTATCTCGGCGCCAAGGCCGGCACGTCGGTCTCCATGAAGAACCAGATCGACGCGCTCGACGGTTACTCCGCCTCGAACGCGGTCGCGTCGACGCGGCTCGACACGACGGCCAAGACGCTGACGGCGATGATCTCGGCCGCGCAGGCGATGTCGGCCTCCCTCGTGAGCGCGTCCTCCACCGGCGGCTCGACCGACGGTCTGAAGGCCAGCGGGACGGCGGGGCTGCAGGCGCTGCTCTCGGGGCTCAACACCTCCGTCGGTGGGCAGTACGTGTTCGGCGGGATCGCCAGCGGGACGGCGCCGGCCACCGACTATGCTTCGACATCGAAGGCGAAAGGTGCCGTCGACGGCGCGTTCAACCAGGCTTTCGGTTTCTCTCAAACGAGCGCCGATGCCTCGAAGATTTCCGGCAGCGACATGACGAATTTCCTGAACGGCTCGTTCGACAGCCAGTTCAGCGCCGCCGACTGGTCGGCGAACTGGTCGCAGGCCTCCGGCACCGCGATCTCCAGCAAGATCGCGCCGTCGCAGAGCGCGACCACCTCGGTCAGCGCCAACGAGACGGCGTTCCGGCAGATCGCCGAAGCCTACACGATGCTGAGCGAGTTCACCGGCTCCACCATGAGCGCCGACGCCAAGGCGGCCGTCGTCACCAAGGCGACGGCGTTGGTGAACACCGGCCTCGCCGCCCTGAACCAGGTGCAGACCGGCGTCGGCGTCACGCAGGCGGCGATCACGTCCGCCGACACCCAGACGAGCGCGCAGGCGACGGTCCTCAAGGGCCAGGTCTCGAACATGGAGAGCGTCGACACCTACGCGCTCTCCACCCGCGTGACCACCCTGCAGACCCAGCTGCAGGCGTCCTACGAGCTGACCTCGCGGCTGCAATCTCTCAGTCTGACCAACTACATCACCGGGTGAGCCAACGCATGTACCAGGCGCGTTACGACGAAGTCCTCGAAGACGATCAGGCCGCGGCGCGGCGCGTGGAGTACCAGGCGCTCGACCGCTGCGTGTTCCTGCTCGGCAAGGCGGAGAAGGCGGGCGTGCGATCGCGCGAATGCGTCGACGCGCTGCACTGGACCGTGCAGCTCTGGCAGACCTTTCTCGTCGAGCTGGCCGACGACGCCAACGTCCTGCCGAACGAGCTGCGGGCCAAGCTGATCTCGATCGGCATCTGGATCCTCAAGCAGGCGGATGCGATCCGGCTCGGGCACTCGACCGATTTCGCCGCCGTCTCCGGCATCTGCGCCATCGTGCGCGACGGCCTGCGCTGAGGGGAGCCCATGCACATCAACCTTCGCGCCGGCGAGAAGCTCTACCTCAACGGCGCGGTGCTGCGCGCCGACCGCAAGGTCTCGCTCGAGCTGATGAACGACGCGGCGTTCCTGCTCGAGGCCCACGTGATGAGCCCGGAGAAGGCGACGACGCCGCTGCGCCAGCTCTACTTCGTCGTGCAGATGATGCTGATGAACCCGCAGGATGCGGTGCAGGCGCGTCGCGTGTTCACGAGCAGCCTCGAGGCCATGACCGCCGCCTACGACGACGCGGGCGTGCAGGACGTGCTCGCGGCCTGCGCCAGGCAGGTCGCCAACGATCGGTTCTTCGACGCGCTGAAGGGGCTTCGCGGCGCCTTCGCGCTCGATGACGCGCTGCTCGGTCGTTCGGCGGCCGGCCCGGCACCGGCGACGTCAGCTTCGCAAAAGGCGGCCTGACTAGTCTCTTCGGAGGGCGCGGAACCCGCGCGCGTCTCCGGAAGCGGCATAATGCAAGTGACCTCCACGACGGCGGCCGGCACCACCAGCACCGCCGCCGCGAACCCCTCGTCCACCACGGCGTCCTCGTCGAGCTCGGCCGCCTCGGCGACGACGGTCGACTACAACAGCTTCCTGAAGCTGCTCGTCGCCGAGCTGCAGAACCAGGATCCGACCAGCCCTGCCGATCCGACCCAGTACATGAGCCAGCTCGCCTCGTTCTCGGCCGTGGGGCAAACGGTTCAGACCAACACCAAGCTCGACACGCTGCTGACCTCGAGCGCGCTGACGCAGGCCGAGGGCACCGTCGGGCGCAAGGTGACCTCCGCCGACGGCAGCACCACCGGCACGGTCAAATCGGTGGCGATCGGCACGGGCGGCACCGTGACCGCCACGCTCGACACGGGCAAGACGGTGGTCATGGGCAGCGGCGTGACGGTCGCCTCGTGAACGAGGCCGACGCGCTCGAGATCGTTCAGCACGCCGTCTGGACCGTCATGGCGGCGGCCGGGCCGGCCGTCGCCGTCGCGATGGCGGTGGGGTTGGTGGTGGCGCTGTTCCAGGCGCTGACGCAGATCCAGGAGATGACGCTCACCTTCGTGCCGAAGATCGTCGCCGTGCTGCTGGTGACGGCGCTCACCGCCTCGTTCATCGGCGCCCAGATCTTCACCTTCACCAACGAGGTCTACGCCCGCATCGAGAAGGGGTTCTGAGAGCCCAAGCCGTTATTCCGGGCGCCGAGGCGAACCCGGAACGGGTGCGCCTCAGCCAATCCTGCAAAGTGGAGGCAGCTTCAGAGCCGCGCCGCGCCGAGGATGCGGCCGTCGGCGTTCTGCACCAGCACTGCCGCGTCGGCCCCGGCGCCCTGCGCGGCGCTCACCGACACCGCCGCGCCGTCGTAGCGGCCGATCACCTTCATCGAGCGTACGATGTTCGACTCCGTCAACGTATGGCCGGCGTTCTCGCCGCGCCCGACCTGGGTCTCGTGGCGCGGGTCGAAGCCGATCAGGAGGATGCGGCCTTGGCCGGCGCCGGCGCCGACGGAGACCGTCACCTCGCCACCCGAACGCCCGAGCCGCACCGGCACGCCCTCGTCGCCGCGCGCCGCCGCGATCGCCGCCGCCGCCTCGCTGCGCTCTGAGCCGACCAGCCCGCGGCGGCCGTCGACGACCATCTCCGGCGTGTAAGACCCGCCGCCGAGGTGCGCGGCGTAATTGGCCTGCCGCGCCGTGGCGCCCTCGAAGGAATAGGGATCGCGCCAGCCGAGCGAGTTCCAGTAGGTGACGTGGAAGGCCAGTGGCAGGACGTCGGAGCGGCCGGCAAGCTCGGTGAGGAAACGGTCGGCCGGCGGGCAGGACGAGCAGCCCTCGGAGGTGAACAGCTCGACGACCACGGGGTGAGCCACGGAGGCGGTGGTCCAGGCCAAGAGTGCCAGGGCCGAAGCGAGTGGGTGCAACATCGTCATGGGCAAGGATCTCCCGAGGCCGTCGCGGGACCTTCGCGGGAAGCGCGGCATCGGTTACGGCGGCCGGTGTAGCCGACATGCGGCCGAACGGCTATGACGGCCGCCTTCGGGACGTCCATGCTCGACCAGAAACGCATCCTCCTCGTCGTCGGCGGCGGCATCGCCGCCTACAAGGCGCTCGACCTCGTGCGACGCTTGCGCGAGCGCGGCGCGGCCGTGCGCCCGGTGATGACAGCCGGCGCGGCGCAGTTCGTGACCCCGCTGTCGCTGGCGAGCCTCGCCGGCCAAAAGGTGCACGAGGCTTTGTTCTCGCTGACCGACGAGGCCGAGATGGGCCACATCGAGCTGTCGCGCGCGGCCGACCTCGTGGTGGTGGCGCCGGCCACCGCCAACCTGCTGGCCAAGATGGCCGGCGGCCACGCCGACGACCTCGCCTCGACCATCTTGCTCGCGACCGACAAGCGCACGCTGGTGGCTCCGGCGATGAACCTGCGCATGTGGCTGCATCCAGCGACGCAGCGCAACGTCGCGCGGCTCAAGGACGACGGCGTGCTGTTCTGCGGCCCGGAGGACGGCGCCATGGCCTGCGGCGAGTACGGACCGGGCCGCATGAGCGAGCCGCTCGCCATCGTCGCGGCGATCGAGGCGGCGCTGGCCGGCGACACGCGCCTGCCGCTGCCGGGTGGTTCGACGGCCGGGCAGGGCGGGGCGCTGGCGGGGCGCCGCGTGGTGGTGACCTCCGGCCCGACCCACGAGCCGATCGATCCCGTGCGCTTCATCGCCAACCGCTCCTCGGGCAAGCAGGGTCACGCCATCGCCCGCGCCGCCGCCGCGGCGGGGGCCGAGGTGGTCCTGGTCAGCGGCCCGGTGGCGCTGCCCGACCCGCCCGGCGTCGGGGTGGTGCATGTCGAGACCGCCACCGCGATGCTCGCCGCCGTGGAGGCGGCGCTGCCGGCGGACGTCTTCGTCGCCACCGCCGCGGTCGCCGACTGGCGCGTGGCGGCGCAGGCGCCGGGCAAGCTGAAGAAGGGCGCCGCCGGGCCCCCGGTGCTCGCGCTGGTCGCCAACCCGGACATTCTCGCGTCGGTGGCTCGGCGCACGGAGAACCGGCCGGCTCTCGTGGTGGGCTTCGCCGCTGAGACCGACGAACTCGAGGCCAACGCGCGGCGCAAGCTCGAGGCAAAAGGCTGCGACATGATCGTGCTCAACGACGTCGGCGCGGCGGCCGGCACCTTCGGCGGCGACCACAACGCCGTCACCGTGGTCGAGGCCGGCGGCGCCGAGGCTTGGCCGCGGCTCGGCAAGGACGAGGTCGCCGCGCGTCTCGTGCAGTTGATCGCGGAAAGGCTTGCCCGATGAGCGCGGCGCCGCACTCTTCCGTCGCGGTCAAGGTGCTGCCCCACGGCGCGGGCCTGCCGCTGCCGCGCTACGCTAGCGACCTCGCCGCCGGCTGCGACCTCGCCGCCGCCGTGCCGGCC
>CAZZWW010000095.1:0-9071 GCA_964657815.1 Vulcanimicrobiota bacterium
GGAACGACGGCGGCAACGGCGGTAACGGCGGCGGCGGCGGCACATCGACGAGCTACACCGGCAGCGGCAGCGGCTCGGAGAAGCTGCGCCAGAGTGGCGTTCTCGGCGGCGTCCAGGTCGGCTACAACTATGCGCTGGGTGGCTTTGGCGGCTTCGGCGGAGGGGGCTACGGGGGCCATGGCCTCCTGGGCGGCATCACCCCGGTGATCGGCGTCGAAGCCGATTTCGACGGCTCCGGCATCAGCTCCGGCGGCGCCCTCGGCGACTTCGCCAACGGCTTTCCTTATGGCAACGGCAACTACGTCGGCGTTCATTCCGACATCAAGTACTTCGGCACCGTCCGGGGCCGCCTCGGCGTCGCCTTCGACCGTCTGCTCGTCTTCGGCACGGGCGGCTTCGCCTACGCCGACACCGATGCTTATGTGAATGCCGCTTCCTTCGGGGTCGTGGGCAGCAAGAACAACTTCCACACCGGCATCGCCTACGGCGGCGGCTTCGAGTTCGCGCTCACCAACAACCTCCTGCTGCGGGCCGAGTACCTCCACCTCGATCTGAACAAGAAGTCGATCGTTCAGGGCGATACGGGCTACGCCACCTACGACTTGTACGAGAAGCCGAGCATCGACCTGGTGCGTGCGGGTCTCAGCTACAAGTTCGACTTCGCCCGCACGGTCCCCGCCGCGGTGGTCGCGCGCTACTGATCGTCTTTCGATCGCCACCCCGACACCCACCTTGCCGCCGCGGTCACCCGCGGCGGCAAAGCTTTGATTGGGCCATTCCAAACGGCGCGCATCGTGCTATTCCGTAGCGAATGACGGGAAGCGTGCCTTTGCTGGAAGAGCGTGCCGCCGCGCCGGCACCCTGGCGCGACCGGCGTGCCGCGGCGCTCGTGGAGGCCTTGGGCAAGCGCTCGATCGTCCTCATCGGCCTCATGGGCTGCGGCAAGACTTCGACGGGGCGCTGCCTCGCCCGCCGTCTCGGGCTCGAGTTCGTCGACGCGGACACCGAGATCGAGTGGGCGGCGGGAATGTCGGTCTCCGACATCTTCGCCAAGCACGGCGAGGCCTATTTCCGTGACGGCGAGCGCCGGGTCATGACGCGGCTCCTGGCGGAGGGACCGAGGGTGATCGCCACCGGCGGCGGCGCCTATCTCAACGAGCAGACGCGCGCCGGAATCGTCGCCTCGGCCATCTCGATCTGGCTGAAGGCCGATCTCGACGTGCTGTGGCGCCGCGTGCGCCGACGCTCGCATCGCCCGCTGCTCAAGACCGACGATCCCGAAGCCACGCTGCGAGCCCTCATGGAGCAGCGCTACCCCGTCTACGGTCGCGCCGACGTGACGGTGATTTCGCGCGACGGCCCGCATGATGCGGTCGTCGAGGACGCGATTTGCGCCCTCGAGTTCCGCTTGCGCTTCTCCGACGAGGTGCCCGAGGTCAAGCCGCCGGCTGCTCCGCCCGCGCCGACCCTGCCGGCGGCGGAAGCCGCCCGCCGCGTCGCCGTCGACCTGCCGGGCCGCGCCTACGAGATCCTGATCGGCCCCAAGCTCCTCGGCGAAGCGGGTGCCATCCTGGGGCGGCTGGCGCCGGGCTCGGCCTGCGCCATCGTCACCGACGAGAACGTCGCCCGACACCATCTCGCGACCCTGGAAGCGAGCCTCGATCGCGCCGGCATCCGCCACACCGCGATCGTCGTGGCGCCGGGCGAGGCCTCGAAATCCTTCACGACGTTCGCGCGGGTGTGCGACGGCGTGCTGGAGGCGCGGCTCGAGCGCGGCGACACGATCCTGGCCTTCGGCGGCGGCGTCGTCGGCGACCTCGCCGGTTATGTCGCCGCCAGCGTCCGCCGCGGCATGCGCCTCGTGCAGATCCCGACCTCGCTGCTGGCCCAGGTCGATTCCTCCGTCGGCGGCAAGACCGGCATCAACTCGCCCCACGGCAAGAACCTCGTCGGCGCCTTCCACCAGCCGGCCCTCGTGCTGGCCGACACCGACGTGCTCGCCACCCTGCCCCCGCGCGAGTTCGCCGCCGGCTACGCCGAGGTCGTGAAATACGGCCTGCTCGGCGACCTGCCGTTCTTCGAATGGCTCGAGGCCAATCGTCCCGCGATCTTCGCCGGAGGCCCGGAGCGGGCCGAGGCCGTCGCCCGTTGCTGTGCCGCCAAGGCAGCCGTCGTCATCCGCGACGAGCGCGAGACCGGCGATCGCGCCCTGCTCAATCTCGGCCACACGTTCGGTCACGCGCTGGAGCGGCTGACGGGCTACGACGGCACGCGCCTGGTGCACGGCGAGGGCGTGGCCACCGGCATGGCGCAGGCCTTCCGCTTCTCGCACCAGCTCGGCCACTGCTCGGCGGACGCGGTCGCGCGGGTCGAGGCGCATCTCACCGCCGCCGGATTGCCCGTCCGCGCCGACGCGATCCCCGGCTTCGACGCCGCGCCCTTCGCCGTGCTCGACGCCATGCGCCAGGACAAGAAGGTCGAGCGCGGCGCGCTGACCTTCATCCTGGTCAAGGGCATCGGCCAGGCTTTCATCGCCAAGGGCATCCAGGGCGACGAGGTCCTGGCGTTCCTCGAGGACGATCTCGGCGACCGGCCCGTGCGGGCCGCGGGCTAGGAGCCATGCCGGACGGCGACAGATGCATGCGGTGAAGCCGGCGGCGCTGCCCGTCGACATCTACGTCGCCGTCGCGATCATCGTGTTCTGCATCGCCATGTCGGCCTTCTTCGCCGCCTCGGAGACGGCGCTGACCGGCGCCTCGCGCGCGCGCATGCACGCGCTGGAGCGCAACGGCGACAAGCGCGCCGCGCTGGTCAACAAGCTGCTGCGCCGGCGCGAGCGGCTCATCGGCACGACGCTGCTCGGCAACACGCTGGTCAACATCGGCTCCTCGGCGTTCATGACCAGCGTGCTGCTGGTGGTCATCGGCGAACAGGGCGCGGTCTGGGCCACCGCGATCATGACGGTGCTGCTGCTGGTCTTCGCTGAGGTGCTGCCCAAGACGGTGGCCATCAACAACGCGGATCAAGTGTCCCTGCTGTTCGCCCGCGTGCTGGTGCCGATCGTGGCGATCTTCGGCCCGGTGCTGCTCGCCATCGAGGTGCTGGTGCGGGGCATGCTGCGGCTGTTCGGCACCAAGACCGACGAGCGCGTCTCGATCCTCTCGGGCGCCGAGGAGCTGAAGAGCGCCGTCGACCTCCTGCACAAGGAAGGCAACGTCGAGCGCTCGGACCGCGACATGTTCGGCGGCCTGCTCGAGCTCGGCGACCTCACCGTCTACGACACGATGGTGCACCGCACCGCGATGACGGCCATCGACGCCGACCTGCCGCCGGCCGAGCTGGTGCGCGAGGTGATCGCCTCGCCCTACTCCCGCCTGCCGCTGTGGCGCGGCGACCCCGACAACATCGTCGCCGTGCTCCACGCCAAGGACCTCGTGCGCGCGCTCGCCGCCGCCGAGGGCGACGTGGCCCATCTCGACGTCGCCCGGGTGGCGGCCGCGCCGTGGTTCATCCCGGCGACGACCTCGCTCAAGGACCAGCTGCAGGCCTTCCGCCGTCGCAAGACGCATTTCGCCCTGGTGGTCGACGAGTACGGCGTGGTGCTCGGCCTCGTCACGCTCGAGGACATCATCGAGGAGATCGTCGGCGACATCCGCGACGAGCACGACCTCGCGGTGCAGGGCGTGCGGCCGCAGCCCGACGGCTCGGTCATCGTCGAGGGTTCGGTGCCGATCCGCGACCTCAACCGGGTCATGGCCTGGGACCTCCCCGACGAGGAGGCCACCACCATCGCCGGCCTGGTGATCCACGAGGCCCGCGCCATTCCCGAGACGGGCCAGGTGTTCACCTTCCACCGCTTCCGCTTCGAGGTGCAGCGCAAGGTGCGCAACCGCATCGCCACGATGCGCATCGTGCCGGCGCCGGCGCCGGCGAAGTGAGAGGCGTGTCGGAGAACGCCGACATCGCGCATTTTTCTGTGGCCGTTCGCCGACGCCACAAACGGTTCTGAGGACCCCGGCGTGGCCGGACGGCCTCTTGGCGAAGCCGGTCATGTCGGCGTTCGGCCCCACCGCCGTCCCGGATGTCGGCGTTCGACCCCGCCGCGTTTCACGCCCCGGCAGACGTTCTCGCCAGCAAGGGTAGACCTACCACAAACGGAGAAACCGAGCAAGCCAATGCCGCGCGTTCGCAGCCGCCATCGCGTGTCCCAGGAGCAACCTGACCGGCCGGCAATAGTGTCGCGACCCTAGGAAAACCCGGGCTTGAACCCATAATCACGCTGTAACACGCGGCACTCGCATGTTGCGTCCTAGGAAATAGCAAATGTTTATGCGAGTCGACAAGCTTCAGGCCGAGTTGCCGAAGCCCAAGAAAGCCGATCCCAACGCGGCCGCGGCGCTTCAGGAGCTGATCGGCGGCAAATACGGCGAGATGTCCACGCTCAACAATTACATGTTCCAAAGCTTCAACTTCCGCAGCAAGTCGAAACTGCGGCCCTTCTACAACATCGTCGCCAGCATCACCGCCGAGGAGCTCGGCCACCTCGAGCTCGCCTGCAACGGCGTCGCCATGCTGGCCAACGGCCCGGACGACCCGGCCCACGCGAAGGGCGGCGCCGACGTCTCCAAGGCGCCTTTCGCCGCGATGCAGGAGAGCGCCCTGCCCTCCGCCTTCTTGTCCAACGGCGGCGGCGCGATGCCGATGAACGCCAACGGCGCCTCCTGGAACATGGATTTCGTGACCACGACGGGCAACGTCATGGTCGACCTGCTGCACAACTTCCACCTCGAGTGCGGCGCCCGCCTCCACAAGCTGCGCGTCTACGAGACGATGAAGGACCCGACAGGCCGCGAGGTCTGCGCCTACCTCCTGGTGCGCGGCTCGGTCCACGCCCACGCCTACGCGCTGGCGATCAAGACGCTCACCGGCGTCGCGCTGGAGAAGATGCTGCCGACGCCCAACATCGACCTGTCGAAGATCCCCGAGTGCCAGAAGTACCTCGACGAGGGCTCGCACCGCCGCCTCTACACGTGGAGCCCGAACGACTACAAGGAGATGAGCGGCATCTGGGGCAACGGCGAGAAGGCCCTCCCGGGCGACCCGCCGGGCGAACTCGAGGTCGTCGACGGCCTGCCCGAGGGTGGCAAGATCCACGACCTCACCGGCGTCGCCTCGGCCTTCGCGCCGGACTACGCGCCCGAGGAGATGTTCGAGATCGCGACCAAGCTCTACAAGGCCTCGCGCTAACGGCGGCCAATCGCCCCCGCGTCAGCGGGAGGTGGTTCGAGGCATGGTGGAGGGGGTTGCCTCCCTTCCACCGTGCCGGCGGTGTTTTTGGGGCTGAGCGTTCGATTTCAGGGTTCGATCGCCTCGTCGAACGGAGACGTGCCGCTCCCGACCCACTTCGGGCGGTTCGAAGCTGGCGCCCTCGCTCAAGCGGACGTTGTTGTCCTGCAAATCGAGATTGCGGAGCGCGCGAACAAGCTCTGTCAATTGGTCTTTCCGCTGGGCGACGGATGAATGTCGCGCCGTAGAAGCGTGGGTTTGTCGCTTCCGGGCAACATAATCGGGTGCGGTCCCCTCTCACCAAGAGTGATCAAATTGAAGATATCTAACATTTGTGAGAAATTATCCCATGGAATTTCGGGAAAACGCGGCGGCCGCGAGAGCGGCGACCAACTTTTAACACTTTGACTGTCGTCGAACAAAAAAACAAAGACGTCTGATCTCTTCTCAGGCGAATGTCATGCGTCCTACCTGTCTCGCTGCTTCACTCCTGCTGGCGACATCGACGATCGTCCTTGCGCAGACTGTCGGCGGAGGTGGCGCATCAATCGTTCTGCCTGAAGTCGTCGTCAATCGAGATACACCGTTCGATCCATACAATGGCAAATATCAAGGCGCAATCGGCGAGACTTCGAGCGTAGCGGGCGTCGATAAGTCGGTCGTCGAAATCCCACGATCGGTTTACGTAGTGACGCCGCAGACCTTGGCTCAGCAGATGCCGCAAAGCTTGGCAGAAGCCCTCCAGACCGTACCGGGCACTTTCATCGGCAACACAAACGGCGGCAACTCGGACTACATTACCATCAAAGGCTTCGAAGCCGACGCCAACGACTTCAACATCATCGGCAACGGCAACGGTATTCTCGTCGATTTTATTCGGGCACCATTCGACCGCGTGTTCAACGCCAACACGCAGAGTGTCGAACTCCTCAGCGGACCGGCGGCGTTGCTCTATGGCAACGCGAACGTCGGTGGCGTGATCGAGGTGAACCGTAAACTGCCTTTGCCGGAGACGCACTATTCGGTCGGACTTCTCGGTGGCGCCGTTGGTGGAAAGTTCCGCGATGTTGCAGGCTCCTTCGACATCACGGGACCTATCTTCAAGTCCACGGAAGCGGTGTTTGCCTATCGCCTCGTCGGCAGCGCCGCGCGCGACGAACCCTGGCGCAAGGGCGACACGGTCAGCCGCGACTTCCTGCTTGCGCCCACGCTCGCCATGTACAGCGACACGATCCGCGCGACTCTTGCCTTTGAGCACAACCGAAATCAGCAGCCCTACGATCGCGGCGACACATCCACCGGCTACGCGTTGCCGAATGGCGGCTTCCAAGCGACAGGTCCGCTCAATATCTCGCGCTACATCTCTTATTCGGAGCCGTTTTCCACGTTCGACGAAAATCTGAATTGGATACATAGCGAGATAAACTATCATCCTGTAAAGGATATAGATATAAACCTACGGTCGTCGTATTCTGACACCAAAATACACTACGACGAGGTCCGATCCGACAATCAAACCGACTTCAATCCGGCCACCGGCGCTATCAACCGCTATGTTTACAGCGACGGGCCTCAAGGGTCGGATACCCAACAATACTTTTTTTGGGGCGACGCAGTCCGTCGCTTCGATCTGGGACCTATCAAGGATGAATTTCTTGCTGGCGCAGACTATTACAATTTTCTTCAACAGGAGCCTAATCTAACTTTCAATTACTATGGCGCAAATCAGCCATTCAATCTTTACAATCCGATTTATGGAACAGTGCCGAATGGTTCCGGTCAGTTTCTCGATTTTGCCAATATTTTCGGGCTCAATGGCAGTCCGCTTACCAAGCAGAAGCAGCGCGAACTCGGTGTCTTCTTCCAAAACACAGCCACCTACGATCGCTTCACGCTGATCGGCGGTGGACGATGGACGCAGATCAAATCCTACGAAAATTCGTTCGAGACGACACAGACCAACAGCACCGAGCACGCCTTCCTTCCGTCGGCCCAGGCACTCTACGCGTTCACTCCGAGCACGTCCGCCTACGCATCCTACTCGCAGGCCTTCCAGCCCAACATCTATGCGCTCGGCGTCGGAACCCTGACATTCGTCGGGCCGAACCTTCCACAGCGCGGCGCTGGCTACGAGGTCGGACTGAAAAGCAAATTCCTCGACGGCAGGATACTCGCTCAAGCCTCGGTGTTCCGGATCGACAAGGAGAACGTGCAGAACGCAAATCCCGTGACCAACGCGATCAGCTTCACGCAATCACAACGTTCGGAGGGAGCGCAGCTTTCGGTGGTCGGCAACGTCACTCCAAGCCTCCAGATCAACGTCGCCTACTCGCACCAGAACGTCGTCGTCACCGACGATATCGCGGCCAACAACGATATCGGCAAGCAGGTCGTCAACGCTCCGCAAAACACCTTTGCCGTCTACGCCTATTATCATTTCCTCGATGGGCCGCTGAACCATCTCACACTCAACGCAGGCGTCTTCGGTGCTGACAAGAATGCCGTCGACTCGATCAACACCTACTTTCTTCCAGCCTTTGCGGTGTTCAGCACGGGGTTCTCCTACGAGTACAAGAAGCGTCCGACCGATCCGCTTTACACTCTGTCCTTCAAGATCAATAACATCGCCGACACGCGATATTTTCCATCGACAGGTAGCAAGACGAACTGGCTGACGGTTGGAGAACCACGCAACTTCCTCCTGGGACTGAGCATGAGCTTGTGAACATCAGGCGGGTCGGGGCGCTGAAACGGTCATTCCGCTTTCCACCCCCCCCCGAGGGGAGCTTCGTCCAGCACAGCGATCATCCGTTCGGGGCGGTCGGTCTTGGACAGGAAGGAGGCGGCACCGCGGGCCAGCGCCGCCCCGACCGTATCGGGCTGGTCGTGCGCGGACACGACGACGATACGGGTCGAGGGCCAGCACCGATGGATCAGGGCCATCCCTTAGAGCCCGCTGCGGCCGAGTAGCTGGATGTCGAGCATGACCATCGCCGGGGCGGACAAGGTTTTCGCCAGCGCCTCGTCCAGCGAAGCAAAGCCGAGAAGATCGACATCGCCGAACGCCGTCGACAGCATTGCCGCGATGCCGGCCCGGTACAGAGCATGGTCGTCGATGACAAGGATCGTGTGCTGAGACATGCCGGGTCTTCGCTTAACTCAAGAGCATCCGTCGCGCCACATCTCATCGACCAGTCCAGATGGACTATACCGCAAGACCGCACACTTTCGTATAGCTTGCGCGTTCAGGCGTTAGAGAAGCCACGCATGTCAAGGACCGGGCCGCGGCGGCGCCGGACGATACTTGCCGGAGGCGGCGTCGGATCGTGATGTCGTCGAGGAACTGAGCCGTAGGGGTGCCAACGACTTTCACCATCGGTGGCGACACGCCGGCCATCGTCGGCAGGACGCCCGGCGCATCCGCACGACCTTGGCATTCCGGCTCGAGCTGACACGCACGCGCCTCTGACGACACCATCCGGCGCTTCGCCGGTCTAGGCAAGGAACACGGCGATGGCGGGTGGAGCGGGCGGCGCGAGCGGAAATGGCGCGGCGGGCGGGGCGGGCGGGACCGGACCCGGCGGAACGGGCGCGACGGGCGCGATCAGCGACATCTTTGGCGGCGGCGGCGGCGGCGGCGCCGCGGGTGGTGCGGGTGGGCCAGGAGGCGGTTCCGCCGCCTCCCCCAGCGTGGGCGGCACGGGCGGCGCGGCTGGGGCGACGCCGGGGGGCACGGGTGCGGCCGGTGGCAGCGCCCCCATCGATGGCGGCGGCGGGGGTGGCGG
>CAZZWW010000096.1:0-6894 GCA_964657815.1 Vulcanimicrobiota bacterium
CAGTGCC
Organism: Vulcanimicrobiota bacterium; assembly: GCA_964657815.1. GTDB lineage: Bacteria > Pseudomonadota > Alphaproteobacteria > Rhizobiales > Beijerinckiaceae > RH-AL1. Next base: position 8 of record CAZZWW010000096.1, read on the forward strand.
GCACCGGCCAGCGCGCAATGGCTCTGCGCGGGACGGCGCACCGAGAGTCCCTCGAGAAAGGTGACCATGGCGGCCGGGCGCCCGGCGAGCCGGCCCAAGGCCTCGCCGCCGCGCGTCTTCACCGGCTGCGGGCAGGACAGGCCCTTGGCCGAGAGGTGCTCCATGAGCCCGAGGAAGAACGGCAGGTCCTCCAGCCGCGTCCGCCGCTCGTAGAGCGTGAGGATGAAGGAGCCGCGCTCGGCGTGGAGCAGGAAGTTCGAGTTCTCGACGCCTTCGGCGATGCCCTTCATGCTGAGGGGACGGCCGATGTCGTAGGCGGCGAGGAAACCGGCGAGCTCCTCGTCGGAGACTTCAGTGTAGACGGCCAAGAGCTTGTGCCTAGCGCTAAACGAGGGACGGCGTCTTGTCGGCCTCGGCCGACTTGGCACGATTGGCCTCCGCCAAAGCAGCCAGCGTCGCCTGCCCTTCGGGCTGGATCAGGCCGCAGGACATGATGAGCTTGGCGGCATCCTCGGGCGTGACGTCGATCTCGATCACGTCGCGCGCCGGCAGGTAGAAGTAGAACCCCGTGGTCGGGTTGGGCGCGCAGGGCAGGAACACCGAGACGCGCTCGCCCTCCCCCGCCGGCAGGTGCGCTTCGATCGTCGCCGAGGGCGGCGCCGAGATGAACACCACCGTCCACTGGCCCGCGATCGGGAACTGCACGAGGCCGACGCGGCGGAACGAGGTGCCGGTCTGCGAGAACAGCGTCTCGAAGATCTGCTTGGCACCGCGATAGATCGAGCGGATCACCGGCGTGCGGTCGAGCAGCTGCTCGCCGAAGGAGATCAGGGTGCGGCCCGCGATGTTGGCCGTCACGAACCCGAGGAAGGTCAGGCCGAGGAAGGCGAAGATGACGCCGAAGCCCGGCAGCGGCACCGGCAGGTAGTTGTCCGGCCAGAAGCGCACCGGCACCACCTTGCGCACGGCATTGTCCACCGTGTCGACGAACCACCAGGTGATGAAGCCGGTCAGCACGAGCGGCCCGGCAACCACGATGCCGGTCAGGAACCAGGTGCGGATGCGTGCGCCGAAGCCCGGGCCGCGCGGCTTGGGCTCCTTCACGCGCGGTCCGGCCCCGAGCACCGACGACCCCTTGGTCATGCTGTTGATCCCCGCCGCGTCGCCGCGCCGCTTCTAAAGGAGAAGGCGGCCGCTTGGAAAGCCGCGCGACACGCCGGCGCAGCACGAGACGTGCCGCTCGACGGAAAGCGCCGCAGCCACTGCTTTATTCCCGGCTTTGGTCCATATGACGACTATGTCCGACGCGCCTCCCGGCCCTGCCACCAAGCCACCCTCGCCCATCACCACGGGGCTGGCGGGGCGCTGTCCGCGCTGCGGCAAGGGCTCGATCTTCGACGGCTTCCTCGCGCTGAAGTCGCGCTGCCCGCTCTGCGGTTTCGACCTGACCAAGGCCGACACCGGCGACGGTCCGGCGTTCTTCGCCTCGTTCATTGGCGGCTTCGCCCTGCTCGCCGTCGGCGTCTGGATGCAGGTCTCCTATGATTCCTCGTTCTGGGCCTACGTCGTCCTGGCGGTGGTCGGCACGGCCCTGATCATCGGCATGATCCGCCCGCTGAAGGGCCTTCTCACCGCGCTGCAATACTCCAACAAGGCCGAGCAGGGCCGCTTCGAGCCATGACCCGCGCCCGCCTCCGTCCTCTCCTTGTTCCCGCGATCTTCACGCTGATCGTCGGCGGCATCCTGGTCGGCCTCGGCATTTGGCAGCTGGATCGTCTCGCCTGGAAGGACGCGATCGTCGCCCGCATCGAGGCGCGCACGACCGCCGCCCCGCAGCCGCTGCCGCCGCGCGAAGGCTGGGACGCGCTGAAGCCCGACGATTACGAGTACCGCCGCGTGACCGTCGCCGGCCGCTTCGACAATGCCAAGGAGGCCTACATCCTCCGCGCTTCCTCCGACGGACCGGTCTACCACGTGCTGACCCCGCTGGCGCTTGCCGGCGGCGGCACGGTGCTGGTCGACCGGGGATCGGTGCCGGCCGAGCGCCGCGACCCGAAAACCCGGCTGGAAGGGCAGCCGCAGGGCGAGGTGACGGTGATCGGCCTGATGCGGCCGCCGGAGGCGCGCAACGCCTTCACCCCGCCCGACGAGCCGGCCAAAGACCGTTTCTACACGCGTGATCCCGCCGAGATCGCCACGCACTTCCAGCTCAATGACGCCGCGCCCTTCGTCGTCGACGCCGACGCGACGCCGAACCCCGGCGGCTGGCCCAAGGGCGGCGCCACGATCGTCGAGGTCCCCAACAACCATTTCTCCTACGCGCTGACGTGGTTCGGCCTTGCGCTCGGCCTTTTCACCGTCTTTGTGAGCTGGGCATGGAAGCGGCTCACCGACCCGCCGGCCACGGACGACGCGGGACCGGCCGCGACGCCGTCGCTCTCGGCCTGAGGCTGTGAGCGATCCGTGCGACAGACGCGGGCGATGAGGCGGGTTCGGGCTTGAGGTACATTTCCACACGCGGCGAGGCGCCGACCCTCGGTTTCTCAGAGGCCATGCTCGCGGGTCTCGCCCGCGACGGTGGGCTCTACCTGCCCCAGAGCTACCCGCAGCTCTCGTCCGAGACGATCGCCGGCTTCGCCGGCAAGCCCTACGCCGAAGTGGCCAAGGCCGTTCTGATGCCCTTCGTCGGCGGCGACCTCGACGAGGCCACGCTCGCCGGCATGATCGAGATCGGCCTCAAGGATTTCCGCCACCCGGCGATCACGCCGCTGGCGCAGCTCGGCGACAACCTCTTCGTGCTCGAGCTCTTCCATGGGCCGACGCTGGCCTTCAAGGACCTGGCGATGCAACTGCTCGCCCGGCTGATGGAGCACGCCCTCACCCGCCGCGGCCAGCACGCCACCATCGTCGGCGCCACCTCGGGCGACACCGGCGCCGCCGCCATCGAGGCCTTCCGCGGCCTCAAGAACATCGACGTCGTGATCTTCTATCCCCATGAGCGCGTCAGCCCGGTGCAGCGCCGGCAGATGACCACGGTGGAAGGCGACAACATCCACGTCGTCGCCCTGGAAGGCACGTTCGACGATTGCCAGGCCGCGGTGAAGGCGCTGTTCAACCACGCCACCTTCCGTGACGAATTCGGCCTCTCCGGCGTCAACTCGATCAACTGGGCCCGCGTGCTGGCGCAGACCGTGTACTATTTCACCTCGGCCGTGGCGCTCGGCGCGCCGCACCGCAAGGTCAGCTACACCGTGCCGACCGGCAATTTCGGCGACATCCTCGCCGGGTGGATCGCCAAGCGCATGGGGCTGCCGATCGATCGGCTCGTCATCGCCACCAACGAGAACGACATCCTCGTCCGCGCGCTCGACGACGGCCGCTACGAGCAGCGCGGGGTCACCCACACCATGTCGCCCTCGATGGACATCCAGGTCTCCTCGAACTTCGAGCGCCTGCTGTTCGAGATTTCCGGCCGCGACGGCGCCCGCATCCGCGCCGAGATGGACAACCTCAAGCAGTCGCGCGGCTTCACCCTGCCCCCGGCCACTCTGGACACCCTGCGCGAGGAGTTCGACGCCGGCGCCACGAGCGAGGACGAGACCGCCGCCGAGATCGCCCGCTGCTGGCACCAGGCCGGCGAGCTGGTCGATCCGCACACCGCCGTCGGCCTCCACGTCGCCCGCAAGGCCCAGGCCAGGGACCCGGCGACGCCGATGGTGGTGCTGGGCACCGCCCATGCCGCGAAGTTCCCCGACGCGATCGAGCGCGCGATCGGCATCCGCCCGCCGCTGCCGGCGCATCTCGCCGAGCTGCTCGGGCGGCAGGAGCGCTTCACCGTGGTGCCGAACGACCAGGGCGCCATCGAGCGTTTCATCCGCGGCAAGGTCGACGCCGGGCGCGCGCTGAAGTCGGCGTCGTGACGCAAAGACCCGAAACGTTGGAGATCACGACGCTGCCGTCCGGCCTTCGCGTCGTCACCGATGCCATGCCGCACCTCGAGACGGCGTCGCTCGGCGTCTGGATCGGCGCCGGCTCGCGCCACGAGACGGACGCCGAGCAGGGTCTCTCGCATCTGCTCGAGCACATGGCCTTCAAGGGCACACGCCGGCGCACCGCACGCGCCATCAACGAGGAAATCGAGGCCGTGGGCGGCGACCTCAACGCCGCCACCGGCGTCGAGCAGACCGCCTATTACGCCCACGTTCTCGCCGCCGACGCGCCGCTCGCCCTCGACCTGCTCGCCGACATCCTCACCGACTCGACCTTCGCCGAGGCCGACTTGGAGCGCGAGAAGGGCGTCATCCTGCAGGAGATCGGCGCCGTCGAGGACACGCCCGACGACCTGGTCCACGACCTATTCGGAGCCGCCGCCTACGCCGACCAGCCGATCGGCCGCGCCATCCTCGGCACGCCCGCCAGCGTGGCCGGCTTCTCGCGGGACACGGTCGGCGCGTACCTCGGGCGGCACTATCTTGCGCCTGGCACGATCGTCGGCGCCGCCGGCCGCGTCGAGCATGCCAGGATCGTCGACGAGGCCGCAGCGCGCTTCGCCGCGATCGGTGAGGGCACGCCGGCCCCCGCCCCGGCCACGGCGCGCTACACCGGCGGCGAGCAGCGCCTCAAGCGCCGGCTGGAGCAGGCGCAGATCATGGTCGGCTGGCAGGGCCTCGCCTACACCGACCCCGGGCACTACGCGCTGCAGGTTTTCGCCAACGCGGTCGGCGGCGGTGCCTCCTCGCGGCTCTACGCCGACGTGCGCGAGGAGCGCGGGCTCTGCTACGCCATCAACGCCTTCCACTGGTCCTATGCCGACACCGGCCTGCTCGGCTTCTACGCCGCGACCGGCGCCGCCGACGTGCCCGAGCTGATGGCCGTCGCGCTCGACGCCGTGGCGCAGGCGGCGCACGACCTCGACGAAGCCGAGATCGGCCGGGCCAAGGCGCAGATGAAGGTCTCGCTGCTCGCCGCCCTGGAATCGCCCGGCGCCCGCGCCGAGCAGGTCGCGCGCCAATTGCTCGCCTTCGGCCGGGTGCTGCCGCGCGACGAGGTCGTCGCCGCCATCGAGGGCCTCGACGTCGCCGCCGTACGCGCCGCGGGGGCACGGGCGCTGGCGAGCGTGCCGACCGTCGCGGCCATCGGTCCCATCGCCAAGGTGCTCCGCCCGGACCAGGTCGGAGCACGCGTCGCGGGGCACGCCTGATGGCGCTGTTCCGCACGCTCATCCGCGACAGCGCCACCTTCGTGCGCGGCGACGGGATCTACCTGCGGCCGGCGGAGATGAGCGACTTCGACGATTGGGCGTCGCTGCGCCACCTGTCGCGCACCTTTCTCTCGCCGTGGGAGCCGACCTGGCCGGCCGACGACCTGACCCGCGCCGCGTTCCGCCGAAGGCTGCGCCGCCACGCCACCGAGATCGAGAACGACGACGCCTACCCCTTCCTGGTGTTCCGCGAGTGCGACGACGCCCTGCTCGGCGGCCTGACCTTCGGCCAGGTCAAGCGCGGCGTCGCCCAGGCCACCACGCTCGGCTACTGGATGGGCCAGCCCTTCGCCGGACAGGGCTGGATGGCCAAGGCGGTGCGCGCCGCCAGCACCTTCGCCTTCGCCTCGCTGCGCCTGCACCGCATCGAGGCCGCCTGCCTGCCGGCCAACGTGGCCTCCATCCGCCTGCTGGAGCGCACCAACTTCCAGCGCGAAGGGCTCGCGCGGGCCTACCTGCGCATCAACGGGCTGTGGCAGGACCACCTGCTCTACGCGCTGCTGGAGAGCGACCCGCTGGCGCTGAAGCTGCCACGACGGGAGCGGTAGCGGGCAACCCGTCCCCGACGGCGGCTTTGCGCGCGGCTCAGCCGTTCTTGAACTTTTCCGCGAACAGGCTCTGCAGCACCAGCACCGCGCCGCCCAGCTGCCAGATCAGGTAGGCGCCGTAGGCGAAGCCGTGGGAGATGGCGCCACCCTGGCGCACCTCGGCGGTGGCCAGCGCCCGCAACGCCCCGGAGCGGGCGTCCGCCAGGAGCTTCTCGCAATAGGACACGACCTCCGCCACCGGCTGCTCGCCGATGCCGGAGGAGCCGTTGATCGTGACGACGTTGCCGACGCTGGTTTCGGGCAAGGCTTGTCTCCGGTTTGCGGACGCGGCGATGCAAGAAGCATGGCGGCTTGACACGGCCGCCCGGCAAAGGTATTTTGACCTTGAACTATTCGACTACTTCGGCTTTCACGCCGGAACGGCGTTGGCGAACGGCCACATGGTTTCGGCGAACGACCCCACCGCAGGTTCCTGGTTTCGGCGAACGGCCACACCGGGAAAACGGGAAGGTCGGCGATCGGTCACGCGCTTTTCGGCGTGTGGCCGTACGCCGACCCGCCAGAAACAGGAGGATCGACATGCTCATCGGTCACACCTTCGACGTCGCGATGGCGATCCGTGCGCGTCGGCGCCAGCTCAAGCTGCGCCAGATCGAGGTGGCCAAGGCGGCCAAGGTCGGCCGCGAATGGCTGGTCGACCTCGAACACGGCAAGCCCACGGTGGAACTCGGCCTGGTGATGCAGACCCTGGACACGCTGGGCCTCGAGATCCACCTGCGCGCGACGGAGGTGCCGCCCGGCTGGACCGTGCCGCTCACCGCCGCCGCGGTCGCGCGGGCCGAAATGTCCGCCCGATTCCGCCCGCCCGGCCAGCCGCGGAAGGAGCGCCCGTCGCCGACGGCGCCCGAGGCGTATCGCGTCGGATCGGAGTGATGGTTTGGAGGCGCACCTTCGTCGCGACGAAGACCGGCGCGAGAGCGCCGGCGCGGCCGGCGTGATCCCATGCTGCTGAAGATCCTCATCCTCCTAGTCGCCCTGGTCGTTGGGGTCCTCGCCTGCATCCGCGTCTGGCGCGTCCG
>CAZZWW010000096.1:6904-9001 GCA_964657815.1 Vulcanimicrobiota bacterium
CTCGACCCGCGCTCCCTGCCCGGCATGGTGCCCGGACCGCCCGACGTCGGCGGGCTGCCTTGATCATCCACTCCGACGAGACCCTCGACGTCCCCGTGCCGGGCTCCGGGCCGATGCGCCTGCATCTGTTCCGCCCCGTGGCCGAGGACCTGTTCCCCGGCGTCCTCTTCTTTTCCGAGATCTACCAGGTGACCGATCCGATCCGCCGCCTCGCCGCGCTGGTGGCGGGGCACGGCTACGTGGTCGGCGTGCCGGAGGTCTACCACGAGCACGAGCCGCCGGGCACGGTGCTGCGCTACGACCCCGCCGGCACCGATCGCGGCAACGCACTGAAGGTCGCCAAGCCGGTCGAGGCCCACGATTCCGACGCCCGCGCCGGCCTCGCGGCGCTGGCCGCGCACCCGGCCTGCAACGGCCGGCTCGCGACGCTCGGCGTGTGCCTCGGCGGCCACCTCGCCCTCCGCGCCGCCCTGAACCCGGAGGTCTCCGCCGCCGCGTGTTTCTATCCGACCGACGTCCATTCCGGCACGCTGGGCAAGGAGTCCCGCCACGCCGGCGAGCCCGACGGCACGCTTCGTCGCCTCGACGAACTGAAGGCGCAGGCCCTCTTCGTCTTCGGCCGCCAGGACCCCCACGTCCCCTTCGCCGGCCGCGAGCTTCTGCGCGCCCGGCTCGAAGAGGTCGGGGCCCCCTACGAGTGGCACGAGGTCAACGCCGCCCACGCCTTCCTGCGCGACGAGGGGCCGAGGTACGATCCGGAGCTGTTCGGGCAGTGCGTGGGGTGGATGCTGGCGCTTCTCGCACGGGTTCTGTGACGAGGGTTACCGACAGCACGGCCGGACCGACCCCATATGCTCGGAAACGCTCGTCACCGGCCGCCCCCGCGCCCGGCGAACCGCGAGGAGGCTCCGCCATGTCCCGCACCACCGTTGCCCGCGTCCTGACCCTGGCGCTCGCGCTCGCCGCGCCGGCCTCCGCCTGGGCCTACAGCGGCCTGGGCTGCACCGACCTGCCGGAATACGACCGCGCCGTCGGCGCCCTGCAGGGCATGCCCGGCGCCTGCGACATGACGATCGAGAAGGCCAAGCGCATCGTCGCCGAACACGACGGCGCCAACGCCGCCGTGCCCCGGGCCGTCGGGCCGCACGCCGGGCGAGGGGCCGCACCGATGCAGCCGTAAGCTCGAACGGACGGCCTTCTCCCGTTCGTCATTCCGGGGCGCGCGAAGCGCGAACCCGGAGCCGGTGCGCCTCGGCCTTTCCGGTGACGGCGACGCTCATCGTTTCCGTGTTCGGCTTCGCCGCCGCGGAATGACGCGCGTTCGGAATGCTGCGCGCAAACGCCGGCGCGACCCGCGCGGAGCCGGCCTTGGAAGACGCGGTTACCCAAGGCAACCCATCCCTTTCCTGTCGAGCATCTGCGACCGGCGGAGCCGGCGCGGGCCATGCCCGCGTCCATGACACGGAAAGGGGATGGGTTCGGGTCGGCCGTTACTTCGAAGGACGGCTTCGCCGACAGTTGAGTCCGGCTGCCTCCGCAAAGTAACGCGCCATGGACCATCCGGGAGCCCATAGCTAGATCCCTCAAACGCGCGTCACACTGCGGCCTCGTAAGGGGCTGCGTTTGATGAAAGGCTGTGTTCAAGATCAATTAGGCTTAGCAGACCGCAGTTAGGATGCTTGTTTTGACCGGCAGCCCAAATGTTTTGGTAGAGCGCCTCACCCATACTGTTATATTGGCTTGATCTAAAGTTTGAGAACGGGAATTTATGTAATCCGTGTAGCTTGCCCACGTAGTGGTTGAAGTCTCCCAATTCGTCTGCAAGCGCAATCCGACGAAAGCAGCTAACTAGACCATTGATAAACGTGGTATTTAGCACTTTATCGGCAATCTTTGGATCACTTGTCCAACGGCTTTGCCAATTAGGCTCTTGCTCGCTGCCAGAAATAGATTCAGCTCGGAAACGCAATATGCAATATAATTTGCAAGCTCGACGTCATCCTTTCCTTCTTTTACTTTCTCCTTAGAAGATCCCGCCCATTTGGAAAACAAGGGCCCATCATCAGCTAAGCGCACAAGAGGGCGCAAACCGTAAGA
>CAZZWW010000097.1:0-8923 GCA_964657815.1 Vulcanimicrobiota bacterium
GGAAGGCGGCGGCGACGCCGTCGTCGCGGGCGACGAGCACCAGGAAGGTGAGCAGGCCGGCGTGGAACAGAAGCGCGCCGGGCGCGATCAGGCCCAGGCTCCAGATCAGGCCGGGCGCGGCGGCCATGAGGGCCAGCGCTCCACCGTAGCCTGCGAAGGCGGCGGTGCTCAGCGGCCGGCCGAGCCGCCACACGACGAGCGCTGCGGCGCCGATCACGCCGGTGGCCTTGCAGGCGGCCATGAAGCGCAGGAGGAGGACGAGCGGAGCCTCGAAGCCGGAGGCGTCGGCGGCATGGGCGCGACCGAGCACGGCACCGGCGACGAAGGCGGCGACGAGCGTTCCGGCGAGGATCGCGGTGCGGCTCGGACGACGCCGCACGTGGGCGACAGAGGAGGGTAGGGCGACGAGATCGGTCATCGGGCGCGCTCCGTGAATGGCGCGATGCTAGCTCAGCCCGGGCCGCCGGGCCAGCGCCCGGTCCGCCCCGACGTGTGCCGGTGGGCGGCGTTCGTCGACTCCGTGGCGCCATTCCGACCGGCTCGTATCGCCAAGACGATGTCGGCGAAAGCGCCTGACGGGACGCAGCTTGAGGGCCAGCCGATGAAAGGGTGGACGTCGCCGCGCGTACCGACGTTGGCGAGGATCCGAGGAGCGCCTCGCATTCCAGCTAGCTTGTACCCGCAGCCTGGCGGTCATCGAAGACGCCGACCACCTCGCGACCGTCGCGGAGGCCCGTTCCGTAGCGGTTCTTGCGGCTGCTCGGCCAGATGCCGAGGACCAGTGTCGAGATGAGGTAGCCCAAGATATTGCCGATGAGACTGATCAACACGAAGATCAATACGAGCCATCCCGTGATGCCCATGTCGTGGAGCCGTCGTACGGAGATGGCGAGCCAGGCCAAGCCGAGCCCGATGAGCAGGAAGGCGCCGACCACTCCGACCGCGATGCACAGCGCGGTTGGGACGTGCTGAAGCTTTTCGAGGACCGGCACAGCCTGCGGCGTTTGCTTGCCGACATTGTCGAGGACACCGAAGAAGTTGAACCTGAAGATCACCAGATCGAAGATCAACGAGAGGACGATGCCGCCGACGATCGAGACGAGGAAGTAGATCCAATAAGCCGATCTCTTGCTGCGGCCGTAGAAGGAAAAGACGTCAAGGAATGAACGCATGTCCGGTCTCTCGATCGGGAATGCGCGATGGTTTCCAGCGGGCGCTTCGTTTGTCAATCGAGGCTTCCGCTCCCGGAATGCTGCGCCTTGCGCTATGGGAATAGCAATCCTCTACGACTTCATCCTCAGAACACCGCAGCCCCGCGGTCCGCCGGCCCCACATTCGCGCGGAACATGGCGAAGAGCTCGCGGCCGGTGCCGGCGTGGCTCGACGCCAGATCGGCGACCACGGGCGTGCGCGAGGCCCAATCCGCCTCGTCGACCAGCACGTCGAGCGTGCCGGCGAGGCCGTCCACCCGCACCATGTCGCCGTCGACGATGCGGGCGATGCCGCCGCCCTCGACGGCCTCGGGCGTGACGTGGATCGCGGCCGGTACCTTGCCGGAGGCGCCGGAGAGACGGCCGTCGGTCACCAGCGCGACCTTGAAGCCGCGGTCCTGCAGCACGCCGAGCGGCGGCATCAGCTTGTGCAGCTCGGGCATGCCGTTGGCCTTGGGACCCTGGAAGCGCACCACGGCGACGAAGTCGCGGTCGAGCTCTCCCGCGCGGAAGGCGTCCTGCAACTGCTCCTGCGTGTGGAACACGATCGCCGGCGCTTCGACCACGTGGCGCTCGGGATGCACGGCGGAGGTCTTGATCACGGCGCGGCCGAGGCGCCCCTCCAGCATGCGCAGGCCACCGGTGGTCGCGAAGGGCGCGGCTGCTCTCGACAGCACCTCCGGGTCTCCGCTGGCGTAGGGGATCGGTTGCCAGGTGACGCCGTCGCCCAGGGCGAAGGGCTCGCGGGCGTAGGCGCGCAGGCCGCCACCCCACACCGTGCCGACGTCCTCGTGCAACAGTCCTGCGTCGAGCAGCTCGCGGATGACGAAGGCCATGCCGCCGGCGGCGTGGAAATGGTTCACGTCGGCCTTGCCGTTGGGGTATACGCGCGCCAGCAGCGGCACGACCTCGGCGAGGTCGGAGAGGTCCTGCCAGGTCAACGTGATGCCGGCGGCCGCCGCCATTGCGGGCAGATGAAGAGTGTGGTTGGTCGACCCACCGGTGGCGTGCAGCCCGACGACGCCGTTGGCGAAGGCGCGCTCGTCGAGCATGCGGCCGAGCGGCGTGTAGGCGTTGCCGGACGCGGTCAGCGCCAGGGCACGCCGCGCCGCCTCCCGCGTTAGCGCCTCGCGCAGCCGCGTGCCGGGATTGACGAAGGCGGCGCCGGGCAGGTGCAGGCCCATCACCTCCATCAGCATCTGGTTGGTGTTGGCCGTGCCGTAGAAGGTGCAGGTGCCCGGCCCGTGGTAGGAGGCCATCTCCGACTTGAGCAGCTCGTCGCGGCCGATCTTGCGCTCGGCGTAGAGTTGGCGGACGTGGCTCTTCTCGCTGTTGGAGAGGCCCGTCGTCATCGGCCCGGCGGGGATGAACACCGCCGGGAGATGGCCGAAGCTGAGTGCGCCGATGACGAGGCCCGGCACGATCTTGTCGCAGATGCCGAGGTACACGGCGGCGTCGAAGGTCTGGTGCGAGAGGGCGACCGCGGTGGCGAGGGCGATGACGTCGCGCGAGAAGAGCGAGAGCTCCATCCCGTCCTCGCCCTGGGTGACGCCGTCGCACATCGCCGGCACGCCGCCGGCCACCTGCGCCGTGGCTCCGGCGGCGCGGGCGGTCTCGCGGATGATCTCAGGAAATCGCTCGTAGGGCTGATGCGCCGATAGCATGTCGTTGTAGGCGGTGACGATGCCGAGGTTGGGCACGCGGCCCAGCGCGAGCCGCGCCTTGTCGCCCGGCGGCGCCGCGGCGAAGGCATGGGCCTGGTTGGCGCAGCCGAGGCGCGTGCGGGGGGTGCGCGCCTGCTCGGCGGCGGCGTCGATGCGCGCGAGGTAGCGCTCGCGGCCGCCGCGGCTGCGCTCGACGATGCGGGCGGTGACCTCTTCGAGACGGGGGTGCAAGGCGGGCATCAGGCGGCGAGCAGGTCCATCGACCGGCGCGCACGTCCGGTGATCGCGTCCCAATCCCCCTTCTCGACGAGGCCCGCCGGCGCCAGCCACGAGCCGCCGACGGCGAGCACGTTGGGTTCCTCCAGCCAGGAGGCGGCCTGGTCCTCCGAGATGCCGCCGGTGGGGCAGAATTGGACCTGCGGGAACGGCCCCGCCAGCGCGCGCAGCGTCGGCAGGCCGCCGGCCTGCGAGGCCGGGAAGAACTTCATCACGTCGAAGCCGCGCTCGAGGCAGGCCATGATCTCGGAGGCGGTCTGCACCCCGGGCACGAAGTCGAGCCCGGCCGCGGCGGCGGCGTCGAGCAGGGAAGGCGACGCGCCCGGCGAGAAGGCGAAGGAGAGGCCCATCTTGAGCGCCATCTCGAGATCGCGGCCGTTGAGCACCGTCCCGAGCCCGACGATGGCCTCCGGCACCTCGGCGGCGATGGCCTTGGCTGCCTCAGGCCCGGCCGCGGTGCGCAACGTGATCTCCAGCGTGCGCACCCCGCCTGCGCAGAGCGCGCGGGCCAGCGGCACGGCATCCGCAACGCGGGCGATGGTCAACACCGGTACAAGCCGGGCGCCGGCAAGGAGTGCGCGGGGGCCGGACGGGGGCGAACTGGTGGTCATGGCGGATCCCTTTGACGAAGCGGCGAGGCAAGGAGCGGGCCGCCGCTCCCTCCGAGCCGGACCGGAGCGATGCCGGATGTGCCGATGCAGGCGCGATAGGTTGGTGCTATGCACGGCGGCGATCACCGTTTTCTAGCGAAAGTCTTCGTTCCGTGGAAGTGATCGCACCTCTCCTGGCGGTCTACGTCGTCTACGTCTGGGTCAGTTGGCTCCGGCGCGGGATGGAGCCGGCGTCCGTCGTCGCCGCGGCAGCGATCAGCGGCATCGTGCTTTGGGATGCCTGGGAGGGTTGGCGGCTCGCCGGGACGCCGGACCTGCGCGTCGCCGCGACCGCCGCCGGCTTCGTCATGATGGCGGTCTTGTCCTTGCTGCTGCGCAAACCGCGCAAGCCGATCGTGACGCTGCTGATGGTTTGGATCGGCTTGACGATCTTCGCCGCCTCGAACCGGCTCACGGGTCGTGGCGTGCCCGCACTGTCCCTGATGCGCGACTATCCCGCCATTCCCATCCTGTTGGCCTTGAAGATCGCCGCTTTCGGCAATCTTTTCTACGTCCACCAAAGGCGTCGGGATCTTCTGGAGGCGCCCGGTCCCGAGGCCAGCAAGGTGTTCGACTGACGTCTCGGCAGAGGTCGACGGTGGTCGATGCGATCGGCCTCGACCATACCGGCTTCTCTCGCCTGCGCGTTGTCCTTTCGCGCACGATCCTTCGAGCGTCCGAGCGTGTTGCCTGTCACCGTCCGCCGTTCCGACAGCGGCAAGGGGCTTTCGAGCGGCGTCGACTTCGTGCTGCCCGTGGGAAGCCCCGATGCCGAGCACGCCTGTGCCTCGACAACCGCCAACGCGTCCGCCTTCTCCAAGAAGGTCGAGGACGGCAAACCCCTGCCGCTGGGCTTCACCTGCATCAAGATCGAGAAGCGCTGACCTTGCGCCTCAGGCCGCCGGCTCCAGCGTCTGCAGCTGCAGCGCGTGCAGCGCCCCGCCCATGTGGCTGCCCAGCGCCTTGTAGACGAGCTGGTGCTGCTTCAGCTTGCTGAGCCCGCTGAACTCGCGCGAGGTGACGATCGCCGAGAAGTGATCGTCGTCTCCGGCGAGGTCGATGATCTCGACCTGCGCATCGGGGATGGAGGCTTTGATCAGGCGCTCGATCTCGGCGGCGGGCATCGGCATGGGCGGGGTCTCCGGTTCGTCGACGCTCTTATCGCAAGCCGGCGAGCGAGACGAGCCGCACGCGGCCGATGCCATGGTCGCCGCCGCTTCGCGCGGCACGCGCCTCAGTCGGCGAAAAGGATTTGCGGGACGACGTCGATGTCTCGAAACTCCGCTCGTCGTTCCGACGTCGGGCCGATCAGGCCGGCTCAGACAAGGAGGTGGATGATGCGTGTGATGGTACTCGTGAAGGCGACCGACGACAGCGAGAAGGGCGTCGTTCCCAGGCCCGAGGTGTTCGAGGCGATGGCCAAGTTCAACGAAGAGCTGGTCGATGCCGGCGTCTTGCTGGCCGCCGACGGCCTGACAGCCTCCTCGAACGGCAAACGCGTCGCCTTCGACGGCGCCGACCGCACCGTCATCGACGGGCCCTTCGCCGCGACTCGAGAACTGGTCGCGGGGTTCTGGATCTGGGAGGTCGAGGACCTCGACGAGGCTGTCGCCTGGGTGAAGCGCTGCCCCAATCCGATGCCGGGACCAAGCGAGATCGAGATCCGGCCGATGCTCGTGTTCGCCGACGTGCAGGAGAACCCGACGCCGGAGACCAAGGAGATCCGCGACCGCTTGCGCGAGAAGCTCGACGGCACTCTCGGTCCTGCCGGCGCTTTGGGCGGTCTCGGAAGCTGAGTCTGTCGACACGCAAGCCCGGACCAGCGGATGGTCCACCGAGGCCCGGCGCGCCGGCTCGCTCAGGCTGGCGGCGGCCGCGCCTTGCCAAGCGCGGCAACCGCCCTGATTTAGGGCGGCCCATCCGATCGAGACCCGCCGTGCTGCCTTCCCTCGTCCTGCCCTTCGCCGACACCCTTCCCGTCTTCGCCGGCGAGCCCCTCTTCGCCGGCCCGCGCTCCGCCGTGCTCGGCCGCGCCACGATCGGGGCCGGCGCCTGGCTGGGGGAGGACAGCGTGGTGCGCGCCGATGGCGACGTGGTGCGCATCGGGCGCAACGTGCACCTCGGCCACCGCGCCACGGTGCATATCGTCCACGAGATCCTGCCCTGCCTCATCGGCGACGACGTGACGGTGGGCGCCAACGCCATCGTCCACGCCTGCACGGTCGGCGATCGCTGCGTGCTCGAGGACGACGTGGTGATCCTTGATGACGCCAAGGTCGGCGACGACGTGCTGCTCGAGAAGGGCGCGACGGTGTTCCCGCGCAAGCAGCTGCCCGGAGGCTGGATCTACGCGGGGTCGCCGGCCAAGCCCGTGCGCGAACTGGCGCCGGGCGAGCTGACGTCACGCGCCGGCGCGGTGCGGGCGCGCACGGGCAGCGAGAGCGAGCTGTCCTCGGCGGTGCAGGATTTCGGCGACGCCGTGTTCATCGCCCACACCGCCCAGCGCGCCGGCCGGCTCACCTTCTCGCCGGGCTCGTCGTTGTTCTTTTCCTGCGTCGCCCAGGGCGGCACCGGCTCGATCTTCGTGGGTGCGAACACCAACATCCAGGACAACACGATCCTGCGCGCCGGCGCCGGCGAGATCGTGATCGGGCGCGACACCACGATCGGGCACAACGTGCGGATGGGCCGAGGGCGCATCGGCGACGCGGCGCTCGTCGGCATGGGCGCGGTGCTCGCCGACGACACCTGGGTGCAGGACGACGTGCTGCTCGCCGCCGGCGCCACGACCACGCCGGGCCAGGTTCTCGAATCGGGCTGGATGTGGGGCGGCCGTCCGGCGCGCAAGATGTCGAAGCTCGACGAGGGGCGCCGAAAGGTGATGGCCGAGAACATCGCCACCTATTGTCAGTATTCCCAGGTGTTTCGTGCCGTTCAGCGGGCCCAGGGCTTCGGCCGGCGCCGCGCGCTCGAGCCGGAGGCGAGCGACGTCAGCGAGGCCTGATCGCCGCGAGGGCCGCGACCCAGCTTGTCAGCCCGCCGCGATTGTGGGCAAGAACCCAGCCTTCATCGGTACGACGGGACGTGGTGGCACTTATGGCGCGCAGCAAAATCGCTTTGATCGGGGCCGGGCAGATCGGCGGCACGCTGGCGCACCTCGCCGGGCTCAAGGAGCTCGGCGACATCGTGCTGTTCGACATCGCCGAGGGCACACCGCAAGGCAAGGCACTGGACCTCGCCGAATCGGCGCCCGTCGACGGCTTCAACGCCCATCTCTCGGGCGCCAATTCCTACGAGGACATCGCCGGCTCCGACGTGGTGATCGTCACCGCCGGCGTGCCGCGCAAGCCCGGCATGAGCCGCGACGACCTGCTCGGCATCAACCTGAAGGTCATGGAATCGGTCGGCGCCGGCATCAAGCAGCATGCGCCCGACGCCTTCGTGATCTGCATCACCAACCCGCTCGATGCCATGGTCTGGGCGCTGCAGAAGACCTCCGGCCTGCCGCCGAAGAAGGTCGTCGGCATGGCCGGCGTGCTCGACTCGTCGCGCTTCCGCTACTTCCTGTCGGACGAGTTCAAGGTCTCGGTCGAGGACGTCACGGCTTTCGTTCTCGGCGGCCACGGCGACGACATGGTGCCCTCGCTGCGCTACTCGACGGTGGCCGGGATCCCGCTGCCCGACCTCGTCAAGATGGGCTGGACCACGCAGGCGCGGCTCGACCAGATCGTCGAGCGCACCCGCAAGGGCGGCGGCGAGATCGTCAACCTGCTCAAGACCGGGTCGGCCTTCTACGCACCGGCCGCCTCCGCCATCGCGATGGCGGAAAGCTACCTCAAGGACAAGCGCCGCGTGCTGCCCTGCGCCGCCCAGCTCAACGGCGAGTACGGCCTCTCCAACATCTACTGCGGCGTGCCGGTCATCATCGGCGCTGGCGGGGTCGAGAAGGTGGTCGAGGTCCAGCTCGACGAGACCGAGCAGGCGATGTTCGAGAAGTCGGTCGCCTCGGTGAAGACGCTGGTCGAAGCCTGCAAGGGCATCAACCCGGCCTTCGCGAACTGATGTCGTCCATCTCGCCGCAGCCGAGCCTTTCCGTCGGCTCGGCTATTCCCGCCGTCGCGTCGGCAGGCTAAGGCTCCGCCGAGACAAAGACTTAAAAGGGCGAACGAGATGGCGTCGGATCCGAACGCGGAGATCACCAAGAACCAGGTGTCGGCGAAGCAGGGCACCAATCGGCCCAAGGTGATCTACGTCCTGGTCGCCAGCGTCGTTTTGATCATCGTCGCGTTCATCGTCGCGTACCTGATCGGCACCAAGTAGCGACGCCTCACCCCGCCGCGCGCGGATGGTTGGCGCGGTAGCTCTCCAGCAGCCGGGCCGAATCCACCGCCGTGTAGATCTGCGTCGTCGACAGTGACGCGTGGCCGAGCAGTTCCTGGATGGTGCGCAGGTCGCCGCCGCGGCTCAGCAGATGGGTCGCGAAGGAATGGCGCAGCGCATGCGGCGTGGCGCTGTCGGGCAGGCCCAGAGCGCCGCGCAGCCGTTCGATGGCGAGCTGGATGATGCGCGGCGACAGCGGTCCGCGTCGCTCGCCGATGAACAGCGGTCCCTCGGCGGACAGGGGGAAGGGGCAGAGCGCGAGGTAGCGCTCCACCGCGCGGCGCACCGGCACGATGATCGGCACCTGTCGGGTCTTCCGGCCCTTGCCGACGACGGTCAGCGCCTCGATGTCGCCGACCGGCGCGTCGAGCCGGCGGATGCCGACGGCCTCGGAGATGCGCAGGCCGGCGCCGTACAGCAAGGCAAGCACGGCAACGTCGCGTGCCAGCGTCCATGGCGGCCGCGATTCGCCGGCGAAGCCGTCGCCGTTCACCATGTCCAGCGCCAGCACCGGGCTCAGGGGTTTGGGGAGAGCGCGCGCCAGCTTCGGTGCGCGGATCGCCCCGAGGGCGCTCGTCTTGGCCAGCCCTTCGCGCTCGCAGAACCGGGCGAAGGAGCGGATGCCGGCGAGCTGACGCAGCAGCGAGCGGTTGCCGACGTCGGCCTGACGGCGCTTGGCGAGGAAAGCGCGCACGTCGATGGCGGCGAGCGCGTCGACCGCGGCGAGGCCGGGCCGCTCGCC
>CAZZWW010000098.1:0-8919 GCA_964657815.1 Vulcanimicrobiota bacterium
CACGGGGAGGCCGACGATCTTGTTGTATGCGCCGCGCAGCTTGAAGGAGAACACCGGCTGCAGGTCTTCGCGCTTGAGGAACACCGGCACGCCGAGCCGCTCCGTCATGCGCGGCATCGGATCGAGCGGGCTCTCGATCGCCACGTCGTAGACGCGAGCGGCGAGGATTTTTCGAGGGTAGTCGTACATCCGTTGGACTTAGGCGCAGGTGCCGGGGGTGTCCAGCATCCTGCCTCTGGCATTGCAGGGCGCCGCAGGCGAACCCGAACCGCTATGTATCCACGGCGCCGGCGAAGCTCACCGCGTCGGATCTTCTCTTCGCTCGTCCGGGATGACGTGCTTCAGCGGCCCGGGTTCAGCTTGACCCGGGACAGCAGCGCCTGCAACGGATCGTGGGTCCATGCTGCCGTGACGAAGTCGTTGTGCACCGCCCCGGGCGCGGACTTCAGCACCACGTCGCCGGGTACGAGCGTCGGCGGCAGTTCGTGCCCGACCTTCACGCCAGTCCTCGCGAGATCGACGGCCAATGTCGCGTTGAGGGTCATTGAGGCCGGCGAGTAGGCGCTGACGAAGAAGGCGCTGTCGCGCGCTTCGGCGATCCAGTCCGCGAACTTGGGTTCTTCGCCGAACAGCGCGTCGAGCAGCAGCACGCCGCGGATGCGGGCGCGGCTCGCGCTCGGATCATGCAGGCAGTAGGCCGTGGCGAGATAGCCGCCGCTGTACGCGACGAGGATCACCGGCAGCCTTGCCACGTAGCCAGTATCGAACTTTCCGCCCGAGCGGTCGGCCAAGTGCTGGGCCGCCTCGCCGAGGTAGGCGTCGAGGAAGCCCGGCTCGTAGAAGCGGCCCGGGCTTGAATCCAGCGCGTCGACGGCGAGCTGCGGTCCTACCAGGAGTGCGTTGAGGCGAGAGGCCTCGACCTGCGCCACCACCTTTTGCCGCAGCACCACGTCGCGCGACAGGGTGGCGAGATTGCCGTGGAAAAACACTACCAACGCCGCTGGCCGGTAGGGATCGAAGAGCGGCGGCACCACCACCAGCGAGCGCGGGTCCGCATACGTCAGATCCTCGTAATATCTGCCGCCGCGTGGCGAGTCGTGGAAGCGACGGCCGGCGTCCTCGCCACCGAAGAAGCGCTCGCCCGTTCCCGGCACCAAGCTGTCGGCATCGATGGGGTAGGGCGCGGCGGCGAACGGCACGAGATCCGGTGTCTTCGCGGGACCGGTATGCGCGGCCCGGTTCACGGGAGAGGCGAAGATCCGGCCATGGGCCGAGCAGGCTGCGAGACCCGCCAGCAGACAAGCGGCCGTGCCGCATCTCCAGCTTCGGTGCTTGAGTGCCATGGGTCCGAGTCGCGCCGCATCGTCCGCGATCCTATCACGCTGTGCCCGCAAGGCCGCGATGTTCGCGAGACCTACCATCGCGCCCCGAGTTCTCGGCACGGCACATTCGCCATCTCATGTGCGATCCGAGCGTCTCGTGTCGCCGCGAGCTCATGTCCGGTTCGACGGCACGGCCTTCCTCGCGCCGCATTGCGCGGCGCCTTTGAGCCGAGTTCGTCGGCGAGTTGGCAGCGTGACCGGGGACATGCATTTGCTAGAGTCATCGTCGAAACGGGTCGTTTGCCCTGCGGACGCATTGGCTCGAGGAGACGAGGGATGAGAGACGACGAGATCCTCCCCATCGGGAAACAGCTCTGCTTTGCGGTTTATGCCGCTTCACACGCTTTCACCCGGGCCTACAGGAGGCTGCTCGAGCCGCTCGGGCTGACCTATCCACAATATTTGGCGATGCTCGTGCTTTGGGAGCGCGACGATAGGCGCGTCAAGGAGATCGGTGCGGAGCTGTATCTTGACTCGGGAACGCTCACGCCGCTCCTCAAGCGGCTGGAGAACCTAGGATTGTTGCGGCGCGTCCGCGATGCGCGGGACGAGCGCCAGGTGAGTATCCTCCTGACCGAGACGGGACGCGCGCTCGAAGCGAAAGCGATGGCGATCCCGGCCGAACTTATCTGCATGACGCGGCTCGACGCGCCTGCCGCGGACGTCCTGATCCGGCAGCTCGGCTCGGTGCGCGACGAGCTGCAGGCCGCGGCTGGGGACGCGCTCGTCGCTGGCGATGCGCTGACGGCGGCTTGATCGTCTCATGAGCGAACCCGTCACCGCCGCCGTCCTCGTGATCGGCGACGAGATCCTGTCCGGACGCACCAAGGACCGCAACATCGGCACGATCGCCGATCGCTGCACGGAACTCGGCATCGATCTCTCCGAGGTCCGCATCGTGCCCGACGACGAGGCCGAGATCGTCGCTGCGTTGAACGCGCTGCGGGCGCGCTACACCTACGTCTTCACCACCGGCGGCATCGGCCCGACCCACGACGACATCACCGCCGACGCGGTGGCCAACGCGTTCGGCGTGCGCATCGCCGAGGATCCTCGCGCCATCGCGCTGCTGCTGGAGCGCATCAAGCCCGAGGATCTCAACGCCGCGCGCCGTCGTATGGCACGTATCCCCGAGGGCGCCGCGCTGGTCGAGAACAGCGTCTCCAAGGCGCCGGGCTTCTGGATCGGCAATGTCATCGTCATGGCCGGCGTGCCGGCCATCGTGGAGGTCATGCTGAACGCCGTCACGCCCAAGCTCGCCGGAGGCGCGCTGACCCGGGCGCGCGCGATCTCGGCCGACGGCCTGCCTGAGGGCGCCTACGCTGCGGCGCTGACGGAGATCGCCGGTGCCTATCCCGGCGTGTCGATCGGGTCCTATCCCTCCTACCAGGAGGGGCGCTTTCGCAACGAGATCGTGGTGCGCGGCAAGGCCGAGGCGGAGGTCGCTGCCGCGGTGGCGCAGGTCGAGAGCATGGTCGCCGCGCTGGCCCGAAATGCCTGAGGTGGAGGCCGCCGGGGAGCCGCCCCGCCGTTTCCCAGTCTCGTGGGAGCAGTTCCACCGCGATTGCCGCGCGCTGGCGTGGCGTCTCAGCGGGCTTGGCCCGTTCTCGGCCATGGTGACGGTGACCCGCGGCGGCCTTGTGCCGGCGGCGATCGTCGCTCGCGAGCTGTCGATCCGCGTGATAGAAACAGTCTCGATCGTCTCTTACCGCGACGAGGAGGTGCAGGAGGCAGCGCGCGTGCTGAAGCCGATGGCCGAGCATTTCGGCGCCGGTGGCGGCCGAGGCATCCTCGTCGTCGACGACCTCGTCGACACCGGTCAGACCGTGCGGGTCATGCGCGAGCTGCTGCCCAAGGCTCATCTGGCCTGCGTCTACGCCAAGCCCCTCGGCAAGCCGCTGATCGACACCTTCATCACCGAGGTGTCGCAGGACACCTGGATCTATTTCCCCTGGGACCTCGGCTTGAGCTTCCAGCAGCCGATCGCCGCCGGTAAGGACTAGCCTTCTGCCTCAGAGGGCCAGCTTTGACATCAAGCCGAGACGACCGGCCCGACACGGCACCCCGCAGCGTGATCGTGCGCCCCTCGGCGAGCCTCAAGCGCATGGCCGATCTCATCACGATCGCGCTGTCGCTCGGCATCGTTCTCGCGCTGCTGTGGCTGCTCTCGGATGTCATTCTGGTGCTCGTCGCCGCAACGCTGCTCGCCTGCCAGTTGGTCGGCGCGTCCCGTTTCCTGTCGCGCTGGACCAAGCTGCCCTACGGCCTCTCGCTCGCCGTCGTGGTTTTGGCGCTGGTCGTCGCGACCGGCCTGTTTGCCTGGCTGCACGGACCCGACCTCGTGCGCGAGGTCGGCATCGTCTATGGGCAGGTCAACGAGCAGATCGGCACGCTGTGGTCCCGCCTCGGCAATGTCGACTGGCTCCAGGGCGCGATCGAGAAGGCCAAGGATTACGTCCAGCACATCGGCTCGCACGCCGCCGGGTACGCGGCCGGCTTCGTCACCACGACGCTCGGCGGCTTCGGCACGCTGCTGCTGATCGTCGTCGCCGCGATCTACATCGCCGCCGCACCGGAGACCTACGCAGACGGTCTCGTCTCGTTGATGCCGCATCGCTGGCGCCGGCACGCCGCGGACGTATTGAAGCAGGAAGGCCACACCCTGCGCTGGTGGTTCCTCGGTCAGCTCGCCGACATGGCGGCGATCGGCATGCTCATCGGCGTCGGGCTGCTGTTCCTTGGCGTAAAGCTGTCGCTGACCTTGGCGCTCATCGCCGCGCTCTTCAACTTCGTGCCCTACATCGGCGCGCTAGCCGGCGCGGTGCCGGCGATCCTGGTGGCGCTGAGCGAAGGCCCGTGGACCGCACTCTACGTCGCCATCCTCTTCGCCGTTGTGCAGACGCTTGAGGGCAACCTCATCGGCCCTCTCATCCAGAAGCGCACTGTCGCCTTGCCGCCGCTGGTGACGCTGCTGTCGCAGACCGTACTCGGAACGCTGTTCGGGCCGATGGGGCTGATCCTGGCCACGCCGATCACCGCTGGCGCGCTGGTTCTCGTGCGCATGGTCTACCAGGAGAAGATCCTCGGCGACGCGCCGCCGCACGCGCAGAACGCCGGGTAGAGACTACTTCGCCCGTTGACGCCGACGGCCGAGTAGCGTGGCGGCGAGGTCGAAGGGGTTGCGGGTCAGCCGCGTATAGGCGCTAAAGGGCAGCGTGAAGACACCGGTATCCCCACGCTCCGCGGAGTCGTTGCCGGTCGCGTGCAGGCGGCCGGCCGGGTTCTTCGGCGCCTCGCTCTGCCTGGAGGAGGCCATCATCGCCGGCGCGGCGATGGCGTCGAAAAGATGCGGCGAGGCTTGCGCCGCCGCGCTCAGCATGCGCCCGACGCCGCCGACGTAGATGTCGCGGCGTACCTCGGTGGCAGCCGAGAGGATCGCCAGCGCGACCTCATGTGGCCTGTAGGCTGGCGGGGGCAGTTGCGGCTCGCCGCTCATGTAATTGCGGGAGCGGCCGGGCAGGGGCGAGTCGATCGCCGCCGGCTTGATCAGTGTCAGGTTTACCGGAGCGCTTTCCGCCTCGAGTTCCATGCGGAAGGCGTCGGTGGAGCCGCGGATCGCGTGCTTGCTTGCGCTATACATGCCCTGGAGCGGAATGGCGAAGTCGCCGGCGATGCTGCCGACGTTGACGATGGTGCCGCCTTTATCCTTGAGGTGGTCGGCGGCTATGAGCGAGCCGTGCACCGTACCCCAGAAGTTCACCTGGAAGAGGCGCTCGTGATCAGCATCGTCGACCTCGTCGAGCCGCCCGAAGATCGATTGCCCCGCATTATTGACCCAGGTGTCGAAGCCGCCGAACGACGTCATCGCCATGGCCGCCAGTGCCTCGAGATCGGACTTCTTGGCGACATCCGTCTCGACGAAGGCGACGCCGGGCGAGTGCTCCTCCAGTTCGCGGCGGATGCGGGCAAGATCGTCGCCGTTGCGTGCCGCCAGCACCAGCCGCGCCTTGCGCCTGGCCGCTGCGCGCGCCGTGGCAAGGCCGATACCGCTGGTCGCTCCCGTGATCACGAGCACTTGGTCGCGCAAGTGTTTCTGGCCGTGGAACATCGGACCTCGCCCTGCTAGTTTGCCGAAAGCAATGTCCGAAGAGGTCCGGCGTTCGACGCGCGTTGTGTAGCAGGGTGCGAGGGAGGGATCTGCTGGGCCGCCTCATGAGGAATCCATCGAGCTTTCTGCAAGCCGTGATGAGATTGCGTTCCGCGAGGCGGCTGATCCGTCTGGGCCGGCTCGACGAGGCCGAGACAGTGCTGGCGGAAGCCCTGTCCCGCGCGCCGCGCTGCGGCACCTTGCTCGAGCAATACGCGATCTGCGCACACAACGGCGGGCGCTACGCCGAGGCCGTCACCCGGTGGCAGGCCTTCGTCTCGGTGGTGCCGGACTCGGCCTTCGGTCGGGCCGCGATCGCCGCCAACCTGCGTGAATTGCATCGGCTCGAAGAAGCGGAGGTGACGATCGCCGCCGCGCTCGCCGTCCATCCCGACGACATTCACGTGCTCGCCGAGGCGGGGCGCATCGCCGACAGACGACAGAAGGCCGAGGAGGCGCTGTCGATCTGGCAGCGCCTCCTCGTGACACCCCACGCCCCGGCCGAGTGGAGGCAAAGTCGGGACCGCGACCTCGTCATCCTCGGCCGAACCGACGAGGCCGAAACCGCGATCGCAGGATCGAGGATGCGCGATCCGCACTATCATGGACATCTCGCCAACTTGGCCATGCTGCGCCTGGCGCAAGGACGCTGGAACGACGCCGCGAAGACCGCCAGCGAGCTGCGAGTCCAGCATCCTTCCGATGCCGCCGCTCTGGACCTTCTCGGCCAGGCGCTGCAAGGCGCCGCCTTCGCTGCCGCGGAGGCGAGTGGCGGCCTGCGCATGCCGGTTCAGATCGAGCGCGTGGAGGACGAGGCGACCCGCAACCTGATGCTCGGCTTCGAGAGCCTGGGCGAAGATTGCGAGTTCGGCCTCGTGCAGCGCCGCTACGGCGCCGAGCCGATCGGGCTGTTGCGTTGGAACTGGGTGACGCTTCCGAACCTATTCGATGCGCTCGCCGCACGCTTCGAAGGTCTCGGCGAGGATGAGCATACGAAGCTTTTCGTGGCGGAGAGGGGTGAGTACTACGTGCGCGATCTGCGCTACGGGCTGGAAATGCACACCTTCTCCTACCGCCATCAGGTGGCGCCCGAGGTGCTGCGGCCGAAGATTCTCGCCCGCCTGCGTTACCTGCGCGATAAGTTCGTCAGGGATGTCGCGGCTGCGGAGAAGGTCTTCGTCTACAAGACGTCCCGTTTCGAGGCTGCTGCGATAAGGGATCTCCATCGCGCGCTATGTGCCTACGGCCCGAACCGCCTCCTGTGCGTCGTGTCGTCGGACGCGGTGTCTGGTCCGCCACCCGTCCCGGCCGGCAGAATGTTTCGGCTCGAAGACGATCTGCACGTCGGCGTTCTGACCCGCTTCGGACGGTGTGAGGGCGAATGGCGCATCCTATACGAGGAATGGGTTGCGCTCTGCGCCCGCTTTGAGCTGCGGGCAGTCTGAGCACGACCTACTCCGCCGCGCGCCGCTGCTGGTAGCCGAGCCTGGCGTTGAGTTCGTCGAGCAGCACGCGCGCCGCTTCCGTCACGGGCGTTCCGGTCGGGAAGACCGCGGCGGCGCCGGCCTCGCGTAAAGCAGCGAAATCTGCCGGCGGGATGATGCCGCCGACGACGATCATGATGTCGGGGCGGCCCTCCTGTTCCAGCGCGACGCGCAGCGCCGGCACCAGAGCGAGGTGCCCGGCGGCCAGCGTCGACAGGCCGATGACGTGGACGTCGCTCTCGACGGCATGCCGCGCCGCCTCCTCCGGCGTGGCGAAAAGCGCGCCGACCTCGACGTCGAACCCGAGGTCGGCGAAGCCGGACGCGACGACCTTCTGGCCGCGGTCGTGGCCGTCCTGGCCGGCCTTGCAGACGTAGACTTTGGGTGGCCGGCCGTCGTTCTCGGAGAAAGCGGCCACGGCGTCGCGCATGCGCATGATGACGTCGGTGTCGCCCGTCGCCTTGCGGTAGATGCCGGTCTGGACCTCGGCGACGGCGGCGTGGCGGCCGAACACGTCCTCCATCGCGAGGGACATCTCGCCGACGGTGGCGCGCGCGCGTGCCGCCTCGATGGAGAGCGCAAGTAGGTTGGCCTCGCCGCGCGCGCCCTCGCGCAAGGCCTCGAGTGCCGCTCGGCAGCGCGGGCTGTCTCGCTCCCTTCGCAGCCTCTGAAGCTTGGCGACCTGTCGCTCGCGAACGCCGGGCGCGTCGATCACGCGGAGCAACATCTCGTTCCCGCCCGGCGGCGGATAACGATTGACGCCGATCACCGCCTGGATGCCGCTGTCGATGCGCGCCTGGGTCCGCGTCGCCGTCTGCTCGATGCGACGCTTGGGCAATCCCGCCTCGATCGCCTTGGCCATGCCGCCCATGGCCTCGATCTCGGTGATGTGCGCGCGAGCCGTTTCGGCGAGATCGTGGGTCAGTCGCTCGACGTAGAAGGAGCCGCCCCAGGGATCGATCGTGCGGGTGATCCCGCTCTCCTCCTGAAGGAGGATCTGAGTGTTGCGCGCGATCCGTGCCGTTTCGTCTGTAGGCAGCGCCAGCGCTTCGTCGAGTGCGTTGGTGTGCAGCGACTGCGTGCCGCCGAAGACCGCCGCCATCGCCTCGATCTGGGTGCGGATCAGGTTGTTGGGCACGTCCTGCGCCGTCAGCGACCAGCCCGAGGTCTGGCAATGCGTGCGCAAAGCCAGCGACTTCGTATTCTTCGGCGAGAACTGCCCGACCAGCTCGCACCACAGCAGGCGGGCGGCGCGCAGCTTGGCCACCTCGGTGAAGAAATTGGTCCCGATGGCCCAGAAGAACGAGAGCCGAGGCGCGAACGCGTCGATGTCGAGCCCGGCGGCGAGGCCGGCGCGGATGTATTCGACGCCGTCGGCCAGCGTGTAGGCGAGTTCGAGGTCGGCCGTCGCCCCGGCCTCCTGCATGTGGTAGCCGGAGATCGAGATCGAGTTGAACTTCGGCATGTGCCGAGCCGTGTGCGCGAAGATGTCGGACACGATGCGCATCGAGGCAGCCGGGGGGTAGATGTAGGTGTTGCGCACCATGAATTCTTTGAGGATGTCGTTCTGGATCGTGCCGGCGAGCTTGTCCTGCGCGACGCCTTGCTCTTCGGCGGCGACGATATAAAGCGCGAGGATCGGCAACACGGCGCCGTTCATCGTCATCGACACCGTGACGTCGCCGAGCGGGATGGCGTCGAACAGCGTGCGCATGTCGAGGATCGAGTCGATGGCCACGCCGGCCAGTCCGACGTCGCCGGCGACGCGCGGGTGATCGGAATCATAGCCGCGGTGCGTCGCCAGATCGAAGGCGACGGAGAGACCCTTTTGGCCCCCGGCGAGGTTGCGGCGGTAGAAAGCGTTGGACTCTTCCGCCGTCGAGAAGCCGGCATATTGCCGGATCGT
>CAZZWW010000099.1:0-4418 GCA_964657815.1 Vulcanimicrobiota bacterium
GGGGTCCCGCCGTGCGAATCGGCCGAACCAGTTTGCGACACCTCGACCTCGCGCCCGACGGGAGCGCTCGGCACGACCCCCGCCCCCAGTCCCTCCCCACAAGGGGGAGGGGAACAGGCTGCGGCAAGCTTGGCCACCTCCGCGATGAAGTCCCGCGTGGCGCCGACGCCGATCGGCACGACCTTGGTCGAGGGCTGCTGGAACGCGCGCTCCAGCCACTTCGCCGCCTGCCCCGCGATCTCGGGATAGAGCACGACGTTGAAGTCGGCCGCGCCGAGCCGAGCGAGATCGGCCGGTGTCGCGCCCTCCGGCGCCACCACGTTCACGTCGACCCCCAAACGGCCGAGCAGGCGCGTCACCTCGGCAAGGTCGTCGCGATGGCGGAAGCCGAGCGCGGCCGGACCCAGGATGTTGCACGACGGCACGTGGCCTTCCGCCCGTGGCTCGCGCTTGGCGCCGGGCTTCAGCGCGTGCGGGCCGGCGAAGGCGCGCACGATCTGGTAGAAGGTCTCCGCCGCGCCCCAGTTCTCCTTCTTCTGGTAGGAGGGCAGCTCGAGCGGAACGACGGGCACCGGCAGGTGCAGCGCCTCGGCGAGGCCGCCGGGATCGTCCTGGATCAGTTCCGCGGTGCACGAGGCGCCGACGAGGATGGCCTGCGGCTTGAAGCGCTCGTAGGCGTCGGCGACCGCGCGCTTGAACAGCTGCGCCGTGTCGCCGCCGAGGTCGCGCGCCTGGAAGGTCGTGTAGGTCACCGGCGGACGCGTCTTGCGACGCTCGATCATGGTGAAAAGCAGGTCGGCGTAGGTGTCGCCCTGCGGCGCGTGCAGCACGTAGTGGACGTCCTTCATCGCGGTGGCGATGCGCATGGCGCCGACGTGGGGCGGGCCTTCGTAGGTCCAGACGGTGAGCTGCATCTCAGGCCGCCAGTCTGGCGCGGCGCGCCAACGGGCGGGCGAACAGTTCGGCGAGGTCGCCGGCCTGCTCGAAGCCCTGGATCGGGGTGAACACCAGTTCGATCGACCACTTGGTCGTCAAACCATCCGCCTCCAGCGGATTGGCGAGGCCGAGGCCGCAGACGGTGAGGTCGGGCGCCGCGGCGCGGCAGCGGTCGAGCTGGCGCTCGACGTCCTGGCCCTCGCTCAACATCGTGTCGGGCGGCAGCAGGTCGAGGTCGGCGGCGAGGTGGGAGCGATGGAGGTAGGGCGAACCGACCTCGACGAGCCGCATGCCGAGTTCGCGATGGAGGAAGCGCGCCAGCGGCACCTCCAACTGTGAATCCGGAAAGAAGAAGACGGAGCGTCCCTCGAGCGCCGGACGGTAGCGCGCGCAAGCCTTCTCGGCGCGCTCGCGGTAGGGCTGGAGCACACGAGCGACGTGGGCCGCGTCAAGCTCGAAGGCTTCGGCCGCGGCGGCGAACCAGAGCGCCGTGCCCTCGGCGCCGAGCGGGACCGGCGCGCGAATGCGCACGGCGCCGCGATCCTCGAGGGCGCGAGCGGCGTCGTTGAGGAAGGGCTGCGCCAGCAGCAGGCGCGTGCCCGGGCCCACCGCCGGCAGATCGGCGGCGCGACGCGGCGGCAGAAACGCGATGCTGGCGATGCCGAGCGCGGCGAAGAGCCGACGGAACTGGTCCTCGACCACGTCGGCCAGCGTGCCGACGACGAGCAGCTGCGCGGCCGAGGTGTCCGAGTCTTCGGCCGGCATCTCCGGCACGAGCGAGGCCAGGCAGGCGTCCTCGCCTTGAGTGAAGGTCGTTTCGATGCCGCTGCCGGAATAGTTCAGCACCCGCACGTTCGGGGCGTGGGTGCGCGACAGCCGCAGCGCGGCGCGGGACAGGTCGAGCTTGATGACCTCGGAAGGGCAGGACCCGACGAGGAACAGCATCTTGATGTCGGGCCGGCGGGCCAGCAGCTGGTCGACGACGCGATCGAGCTCGGCATTGGCGTCGCTCAGGCCGGCAAGGTCGCGCTCGTCGATGATGGCGGTGGCGAAGCGCGGTTCGGCGAAGATCATCACGCCGGCGGCGGATTGGATCAGGTGGGCGCAGGTGCGCGATCCGACCACGAGGAAGAAGGCATCCTGGATCTTTCGGTGCAGCCAGACGATGCCGGTCAAGCCGCAGAACACCTCGCGCTGGCCGCGCTCGCGCAACACAGGGCGCTCGAGGCTGTCGCAGCCGGCGAGCGGCGGTTTCACCGGGGCGTTCATGCCGCCTCCGCGAAGGCGAACGAGGACCCCTGCAGCCGCGCTGCGCGCAGCTTGAAGACGAACTGCGCGGCGTTGATCACGTAGGTGGCGTAGGCGGCGAGCGCGAGCAGCAGCAGCGCGTGGGGGGCGAGCGCCTTCGTGAACAGCGCGGCGAGGTAGGCGGTGTGCAGCGCCAGCACCAGCATCGAGACCACGTCCTCCCAGAAGAAGGCGCGGGCGAAGAGATACTTGCCGAAGACCACCTTCTCCCAGATCGAGCCGGTGATCATGATGGCGTAGAGCGCGAGCGTCTTGACCACGACCGAGCCGGTGGCGAGCGCCAAACCCTCGCCCGTCGCGAGATATCGCAGAACCAAGCCGAGGCTGATCAGGAAAACCAGGAACTGGACCGGCGCCAGCAATCCTTGCACGAGCGTCCAGGCGCTGGCGTCGCGGCGCCTGCGCTGCTCGCACGTGTATAGAGGTGTGCATACGACAGGTGCGCTTGTAAACTGCGCCCTTCGGCGGGCGTCCGCCTTGATTGACAAGGATGCGGAGCCCTGTTGCGATGCCGGCCGTCCGCTACCAGTCGGAGTCAAATCGACCTCCAGGCCAAGCCTTCGCAGCCATAGTCGCCGCGACCTATCATTTGCGGCTGACGGGGCCTTCTCGATGTCCCGGTATGCCCGCGCCGACAGTCAGGACCCTAGGGACCGAAATCCCGGGTGTCAATTCAGCCTGACGTAAACCGAGCTTGACGATCGACGGATAAACGGCCAACACTCGTGGGGAAGACGGGATGATTACCGCAATGCTGCGTTTCCTGAACGAGCACGGATTGTCCGATGGGTCCGCCGTCGCGGTCCCGTTGTGCGGCCGGCTCTCGCCCACCGTGGACATGCGTGCCACGGTCGAGGCGCAGATCATCCCGCGGCTGCGCGAGGCTCTGGCCGCGCGTCTCGCCGAAGCGCCGCCGACGCCGCTGGCTCGGCACCGGTCCGAGACAGCGCCGGACGTGGCGTGGCTGGCCGATAAACTCGTCGCGGCCGACGACGACGCCATCGGCGCCCGCGTCGAGGCAGCGCGGCGCGGCGGTCTTTCGCTGGAGAGGATCTATCTCGATTGGCTGATGCCGGTAGCGATCCACCTGACCGAGCAGCTCGCCGCCGATCTCCGTGGTCTCGCCGAGACGACATTGGCGTTCTGCAATTTGCAACGGCTCCTGCGGCACTATGCGACCGAGTTCTGCGCCGAGAACGGCCAGCCGGACTCCGGCCTGCGCGCCCTTCTCGTCGCACCGACGGAAGCCGGCGCCGATCCGGGCCTTCCGGTCTTCGGCCTCCTGCTCATGTCCGAGTTCTTCCGCCGCGAGGGCTGGGACGCCCGCGCCGAGCGCGACATCAAGGGCGGCTCGTTCCGCGACACGGTGCTGAACGAATGGTTCGATCTCGTGGAAGTGCTGGCGACGAGCGATCGCGATCTCGACGCGATCGCCTCGGGCATCCGGTTGATCCGGAGCGGCTCCCCGAATCCCTCGGTCGGCGTGATCGCCTGCGGCCGCGTCTTCGACGAACATCCCGAACTCGTCAGGATGATCGGGGCGGATCGCTCCGCGTCCGATCCCCTGTCCAGCCTTTCGGAAGCAAAGCACCTGGTCGCGCTCGGCCCCCATCGTCGGCCCCTGTCCTAACATCCGGTCGCCGGACGTTCGCGACGGGCCGCCGATGCGGCGGAACGAGCGTGCGCCTTGGAGGCCTGAGACGCCGTTGAAGCCGTTCCACGATCCCGAGGACTCCATCGGCAGCCTCGACGCGACGACGGCGGCGACCCTCGTCGCGACGTCGGCCGACGTCGCGCTCGTGCTCGATCGCGACGGCGTGATCCAGGACATGTCGGTCCAGGCCTCCGACCTTTCGCTGGAGCTCGAGGGCTTCGGCCGCTGGCTCGGGCGTCCCTGGAGCGACACGGTCTCCGCGGACAGCCAGCGCAAGGTCGAGACCCTGCTGAAGGAGGCTGAGAACCGGCCGGCCTCGGCTTGGCGCCAGCTGACCCACCGCACCGTCGCCGGACGCGACGTGCCGATCCTCTACGCGGCGGTCAAGCTCGGCAAGGGTGGCCGCATCGTCGCGCTCGGCCGCGACCTGCGTGCCGTGGCGGCGCTGCAGCAACGCCTCGTCGACGCTCAGATGTCGATGGAGCGCGACTACGCCAAGCTGCGCTTCGCCGAGACCCGC
>CAZZWW010000099.1:4428-8914 GCA_964657815.1 Vulcanimicrobiota bacterium
TCGTCTGCTGTTCCAGACGGCGAGCGAGCCCGTGCTCATCGTCGATGCCGCCACGCAGAAGATCGTCGAGGGCAATCCGGCGGCGGAAGCGCTGGTCGAGGAGCGCGGCGGCCACCGCATGGTCGGACGTCCCTTCCTCGATTTGTTTTCAGCCCCCTCGCGCCCGCGCATCCTGGCCATGCTCGCGGGCCTGCGCTCCATCCCGCAGCCGAGCGACATGGACGCCGTCCTGGAGAGCAGCGGCGCGGTCAGCGTTCATGTCGCCACCTATCGCCAGGAGGGCACGCTGATGGTCCTCGTCCGCCTCATGCCGGCGGTCGCGGCGGCGGGCGAAGTTCGATCCACGTCAGGCGCGGCGGATGCACCGGACAGGTTCGACTTCGTCGACGTCTCCCCGGACGCCTTCGTGCTCGCCGATGCCGCCGGGACCGTGCTTTCGGCCAATCCGAGCTTCGCCGCCATGGTCCAGGCCGAAGACGCCGAGGCGCTGCGCGGTCGCCCCCTGGAGCAATGGTTCGGCCGGCCCGGCGTCGACCTCGACGTGGTGCTCGCCAACCTGCGGCAGCACGGCACCGTGCGACTCTACGCGACCACCCTCCGCGGCGAGGCCGGTGCGGTGCTCGAGATCGAGGCCTCGGCGGTGGCGATCGGCCGTGGCAAGGCGGCGAACTTCGGCTTCGTCATCCGCGATGTCGGCCGGCGCCTCGCGCCGCAGGCGAGCCCGCGCGAACTTCCGCGCTCGGCCGACCAGCTGGCGGAGATGATCGGACGCGTGCCACTGAAGGAGCTGGTGCGCGAGACCACCGACGTCATCGAGAAGCTTTGCATCGAGGCGGCGCTGGAATTGACCGGCGACAACCGTGCCTCCGCCGCCGAGGTGCTCGGCCTCAGCCGCCAAAGCCTCTACGTGAAGCTGCGGCGCTACGGGCTCGCCGAACCGGGCATCGAGGAGGACGCGTGAACGCGGCGCCGCTCGGCTGGCTCGGCATCGTCCGGCTCGGCCTGGTGCAGACCGCGCTCGGCGCGATCTTCGTGCTCTCGACGTCGACGCTCAACCGCGTGATGAAGGTCGAGCTTGCGCTGCCGGCGGTCTTGCCCGGCGTGCTCATCGCCATCCAATATTTCATCCAGGTGCTGCGGCCGCGGCTCGGCTACGGCTCCGATGTCGGGGGGCGGCGCACTCCGATGATCATCGGCGGCATGGCGGTGCTGGCGACAGGCGGCGTGCTGGCCGCGCTCGCCACCGCCACGATGACCTGGCGCCTGTGGCCCGGCATCGCCTTGGCGATCCTGGCGTTTGTCGTGATCGGCGTCGGCGTCAGCGCCTGCGGCACCTCGCTCCTCGTGCTGCTCGCCACCCGCACCGCGCCGTCGCGCCGCCCGGCCGCCGCGGCGATCGCCTGGGTCATGATGATCATCGGCTTCATCGTCACCGCGGGCATCGCCGGCAAGCTGCTGGACCCGTTCTCGCCGAGCCGACTCGTCGCCGTGGCGGCGGTGATCGCCGGCACCGGCTTTCTGCTGACCCTCGCGGCCGTTTGGGGCGTCGAAGAGCCTGCCGCGACGGACGCCGTTCCCTCGAAGCCCGGCGCCTTCGCGGAGGCCATGCGCGAGGTGTGGGCCGAGCCGAAGGCGCGGCACTTCGCGTTGTTCGTCTTCGTCTCCATGCTCGCCTACGGCGGCGAGGAGTTGATGATCGAGCCTTTTGCCGGCTCGCTGTTCGCTATGACGCCCGGCGCGACGGCCGAGCTCTCGGGCGTGCTGCACGCCGGCTCGCTCTTCGGGATGGTTCTGGTGGCGCTGGTCGCGACGGCGCTCGCGCGCACCGTCGCCGGCAAGCTGCGGCTTTGGATGGTCGGCGGCTGTCTCGGCTCCGGCGCCGCGCTGGCCGGCCTCGCCGCCGCCGGGCTCGTCGCATCGCCCGCCGCGCTGCGGCCGCTGCTGTTCGCGCTGGGCCTCGCCAACGGCACCTACGCCATCGCCGCCATCGGCTCGATGATGCAGCGGATCGGCGGCTCCGGCGATCCCGAGGCGGCCCGTGCGCGCGAAGGCGTGCGGATGGGACTTTGGGGCGCGGCCCAGGCCGTCGCGTTCGGCTGCGGCGGCCTCGGCGCCGCCGCGCTGAGCGACGTCGTCCGCGAAGCCGGTGCGCGGCACGCCGCCACCTATGCCGCGGTGTTCGCGTGCCAGGCGGCGATCTTCGCCGTCGCGGCGCTCATGGCGGCGCGGCTCGACACCGTCTCACGTCGGCCGAGAAGCAGCGGGCTCCCGGCGCCGGCCGCGGGCGGATGATCGCGGTCGCGGTCGACGCGATCCTCGTGCTGGTCGTCGTCGAAGGCATCGCCCTGACGATCTTCCACCGTCGGACCGGACGAGGCGTGGCGCCGCCGACGCTCTGGCCCAACCTCGCCGCCGGTTTCCTGCTGGCTCTGGCGGTCCGCGTCGCCCTCGCGAGCGGCCCCACGCCGCTCGGACTGCAGGCGGCGATCGCCGCCGTGCTCGGCTGCGCGCTCATCGCGCACCTTCTCGATCTGCGCAGCCGCTGGATCCGTCGATCGCCGTATCCGATCAACTGATCGAAGACATCAATGCATCAGGCGAGACGCTGCGCTGCGAAAGCGGTAAAGCTCCGCGGCGCGTTTCTCGCTAATTTCTTTGTCTGACATCGAAAATTATTTATGGGAGCGCGCGACGTGGACGAGATCGGTCATCGGCAAGACTTGGATGCGTTGGGCGGCACGGGCGTGGCGGCCCGAGGCGGCGTCCACGCCAACCTTCACGCGGCGCCCCTGGTCGGCGAGGCGCTGCGGCGGGGCGAAGGGCGATTGTCGGCCGATGGCGCGCTGATCGCGCTCACCGGGGTCCACACCGGCCGTTCGGTGCAGGACAAGTTCGTGGTCGACGAGCCCGCGACGACGGCCAACGTCTGGTGGGGCAAGGTCAACCGCAAGCTGGCGGCCGGACCACTTCGCCACGCTCGCCGCCGACGTGCGCGCCCATCTCTCCGGCCGCGAGCTCTACACGCAGGATCTCTTCGCCGGCGCGGCGCCGGAGCACCGGGTGCGCGTACGCCTCGTCACCACCAACGCCTGGCACGCGCTGTTTGCCCGCAACATGTTCATCCGTCCGAGCGTGGCGGAGCTGGAAGGCTTCGAGCCGGACTACGTGATCCTGCACGCGCCCGACCTCGCCGTGGATCCCGCGCGATGCGGCGTGCGCTCCTCCACCGCGGTCGCCCTGTCGTTCGCCCAGAAACTCGTCGTGATCGCCGGCACGCAATACGCGGGCGAGATAAAGAAATCGATCTTCACGGTCATGAACTACCTGCTGCCAGGCCGCGGCGTGCTCCCGATGCACTGCTCCGCCAACATCGGCGCCGCCGGCGATACCGCCGTGTTCTTCGGCCTCTCGGGCACCGGCAAGACCACGCTCTCGTCCGACCCCGCGCGCGCGTTGATCGGCGACGACGAGCACGCCTGGACCGACACCGGCGTCTTCAACTTCGAGGGCGGATGCTATGCCAAGGTCATCAACCTGCGGCAGGAGGCGGAGGCCGGCATCTGGGCGGCGACCCACCGTTTCGGCACCGTGCTCGAGAACGTGGTGGCCGATGCCGACGGTCACCTCGACCTCGACGACACCTCGCTGACCGAGAACACCCGCGCCTGCTACCCGCTCGAAGCGATCGCCAACGCCAAGCGAGACGGCCTGGGCGGCGTGCCCAAGACGGTCATCATGCTGACCGCCGATGCCTTCGGCGTGCTGCCGCCGATCGCCCGGCTCACGCCCGAGCAGGCGATGTACCACTTCCTGTCGGGTTACACCGCCAAGGTCGCCGGCACCGAGAAGGGACTCGGCAAGGAGCCGCAGGCCACCTTCTCGACCTGTTTCGGCGCGCCGTTCCTGCCGCGTCGTCCGGAGGTCTACGGCGAGCTGCTGCTGCAGCGCCTGGCCGAGACCGGCGCCTCCTGCTGGCTGCTCAACACCGGCTGGACGGGCGGCGCCTATGGCGCGGGCAGGCGCATCTCCATCCCCCACACCCGCGCCCTGCTCCACGCCGCACTCGACGGCACGCTCGACGCCGGGCCGTTCCGCACCGACGCCTTCTTCGGGTTGAGCGTGCCGGTGGCGGTGGTCGGCGTGCCGTCGGAGGTGCTCGACCCTTCACGGTCATGGCCGGATTTGAAGGCCTATGCCGCCCAGGCGGAGAAGCTGGTCTCCGCCTTCGAAGAAAATTTCGTGCCCTTCGCCGAGCATGTGTCCGCGGACGTCGCGGCAGCCGGTCCGCGCGGTGCCGGCTTCGCCGAGGCCGCGTAAGCGCTTCGGCTCCCGGGGTGTCGCGTCGCTCGAGCGGGGATAGCAAGGTGCCAGCCGGCCTTTAAGCCGGGTTCTGTACGGCGCGGGGCGCAAACCCCGCACGTGACGGCCATTCCTCTGGGACGGCCGTTGCCGGCCGCCTCGAGCAACCAACCCGGGCGACGGTCGT